>JBAZBG010000132.1:0-6458 GCA_041671585.1 Arenimonas sp.
GGCAGGCTCATGCCGAACACATCGACTTCCTGGAAGGCATCGGTGCCCATCACCATCGTCTGCACCTGGCCGGTGATTGCGACCATCGGCACCGAGTCGAGAAAGGCATTCGCGATACCGGTAAGCAAATTGGTCGCCCCCGGTCCCGAGGTGGCGAGGCAGACGCCAACCTTGCCCGACGCGCGCGCATAGCCGTCGGCAGCGAGCGCAGCGCCTTGTTCATGACGCACCAGGATGTGCTTGATCGGGCTGTCTACCAGGGCGTCGTAGACCGGCATGATCGCGCCGCCCGGGTAGCCGAACAGCAGATCGCAGCCTTCCGCTTCCAGCGCCTGCAACAGCCATTGCGCGCCGGTCCGCACCATCGTCGATTGTTCTCTGGAGCCATCCATATCATCCCCCTGCAGGCGCCAGCCACGGCATGCGCGCACGCAGCGACGCGCCGACCTGTTCGATCGGGTGCGCCAGGTCGCGCTCCTTCATCGAGCGGTAGTTGCCGTTGCCGGCCTGGTATTCGGCGACCCACTCCTTGGCGAAGCGGCCGTCGCGGATCTCGGCCAGTACTTCGCGCATGCGGCTGCGGGTTTCGTCATTGATCACGCGCGGGCCGCGAGTAAGGTCGCCGTACTGCGCGGTCTCGGAAACGAACTGGTGCATCTTGGCCAGGCCGCCTTCGTGCAGCAGGTCGACGATCAGTTTCAGCTCGTGCAGGCATTCGTAGTAGGCGACCTCCGGTTTGTAACCGGCCTCGACCAGGGTTTCGAATCCCTGCAACACCAGTTCGGTGGCGCCACCGCAGAGCACGGCCTGTTCGCCGAACAGATCAGTCTCGGTTTCTTCGGCGAAATGGGTTTCGATCAGCATCGCGCGCGCGCCGCCGATGCCCGCGGCGTAGGCGAGCACCTTCTCGCGGGCCTTGCCGCTGGCGTCCTGGTGGATCGCGAACAGGCAGGGCACGCCGTGGCCTTTTTCGTATTCGCGGCGCACCAGCGCGCCTGGGCCCTTCGGCGCCACCAGGATCACGTCGATGTCGGCGCGCGGCTGGATCTGGTCGAAGTGCACATTGAATCCGTGCGCGAACAGCAACGCCGCATTGGGCTTGAGATTCGGCGCGATGGCTTCCTGATACAGGGCGGGCTGCACCATGTCCGGCGTCAGTACCGCGACCAGATCGGCTTGCTGCACCGCCTCGGCGGGCTCGGCCACGCGCAAGCCGTCGGCCTGGGCCTTGTCCCAACTGGGACCGCCGCGGCGCACGCCGACGACCACGTCGAGACCGGACTCGTGCAGGTTGAGCGCGTGCGCACGTCCCTGGCTGCCATAACCGAGGATGGCGATGCGCGACTGTTTCAGGGCGTCGGTGCTGGCGGTGCTGCTCATGCTGCTATCTCCGGTGAGTAGGGGGTTGCGGTTGTTGTTTCGCGTTGCCGGTCTGTGCCGACGTGGGTGGGTGTTTGCGCAGCCGATGGACCATCGGTAACGGCGCCGCGCGCTGCCGAACCGACCAGGCGCGCGTATTTCGCCAACGCGCCGCGGGTGACGCTTGGCGCCGGTGCGCGCCATTCAGCGCGGCGTGAGTCCAGGTCCGCGTCGGTTTCCAGGCGCCGGCTGTCGGCATCAATCAGCACGCGGTCGCCTTCGCGCAGCAGGGCAATCGGGCCGCCGCGCGCGGCTTCCGGCGCGACATGGCCGACCATGAAGCCGTGCGTGGCGCCGCTGAAGCGGCCATCGGTGATCAGCGCGACGTCGTTGCCGAGTCCGCGACCGACCAGTGCCGCCGTCACCGCCAGCATCTCGCGCATGCCAGGTCCACCCGCAGGCCCTTCGTTGCGAATCACCAGGACGTCGCCGGCATTGATGCGATCCGACTGCACGGCAGCGAAGGCGGCTTCCTCGCTTTCAAAGACGCGGGCGGTGCCTTCGTGACGCAGGCGTCCATGGCCGGCGAGTTTGAGCACGCAGCCTTCCGGCGCGAGATTGCCGTACAGGATGGAATAGCCGCCGCGCGGTTTCAGCGGATTGCTCACCGCGCGCACGACGTCCTGGCCGGCCAGCGACGGCGCTGTCTCGTCCAGTTCGGCAAACAGACTGCGGCCGGTGACGGTGGGCGCTTCGTCGAGCATGCCGGCGTGGCGTAGTTGCGTCGCAACCAGCGCCGTACCGCCCGCTGCCGTCAGCTCGGTCGCGGTGTAGCGGCCGCCCGGCTTGAGGTCGGCAATCACCGGCGTATGGCGCGAAGCCAGCTCGAAGTCCTCGAGCGTCAGTTCGATGCCCGCCTCATGGGCGATCGCCAGCAGATGCAGCACGGCGTTGGTCGAGCCCGCGGTAGCGGCGACCATGCGCGCCGCGTTGCGAAAGGCCGCGGGCGTAAGCACGTCGCGCGGCTTCAACTGGTCGCGCAGGCACTGCATGGCCAGTTCGCCGCAGCGTCGCGCCGCGTCGAGCTTGGCCGGATCGGTCGCACCGATATCGTTCAAGCCCATCGGCGACAAGCCCAGCGAAGTCAGCACCATGGCCATCGTGTTGGCGGTGAATTGACCGCCGCAAGCGCCCGCGCCGGGACAGGCGCGCTTCTCGACATCGGCCAGTTGCGCGCAGCTCATCTTGCCGGCGCCGTGGGCGCCGACCGCCTCGAACACTTCCTGGATGGTGATCGAGCGGCCGCCCAGCGTGCCGTGGGCGATGCTGCCGCCGTACAACACGACGCCGGGAATATTCATGCGCGCCAGCGCCATCGCCGCGGCGGGGATGGTCTTGTCGCAACCGCACAACACCACCACCGCGTCGAGGCAGTGGCCGTCCACCGCCAGTTCGATCGAATCGGCGATCAGCTCGCGCGAGACCAGCGACGCGCGCATGCCCGAGGTGCCCATGGCGATGCCGTCGGTGACCGCGATGGTGTTGAATTCGATCGGCGTGCCACCGGCGGCGCGCACGCCTTCGCAGGTCGCCTGGGCGAGGTCGCGCAGGTTCATGTTGCAGGGCGAAACGTTCGACCAGGTATGCACGATGGCGACGAACGGTTTGTCGATGGCGGCATCGTCCAGGCCGGTGGCGCGCAACATGGCGCGCGCCGGGGCGCGATCGGGTCCGAGTTTGATGGCGTCGCTGCGCATGGGCATTCCAGTTCAGGCCGCGACGCTGGCGGCGGTGGGGGCAACGTCCGCCGCCGATTCGGCGACGGCGAGCGAAAACACGGCAGCGATGACCGCTGCGGTGACCTGTTGTGTGCTGGCGGCGCCGCCGAGATCGCGGGTCAGTGGGTGACGGTCGAGCACAGCATCGACGGCGGCTTCCACGGCGCGCGCTTCGGCGTCCAGACCCAACGAATGGCGCAACAGCAATGCCGCGCTGAGGATGCTGCCCAGCGGATTGGCGATGCCCTGGCCGGCGATGTCGGGCGCCGAACCGTGGATGGGCTCATACAGGCCGCGCGTGCAGGCGCCCAGCGACGCCGAGGGCAGCAGGCCGAGCGAACCGGCGAGCACGGCGGCTTCATCGGTCAGGATGTCGCCGAACAGGTTCTCGGTGACCAGCACGTCGTAGTCGGCGGGGCGGGTGATCAACAGCATCGCCATCGAATCCACCAGCTGGTGTTCCAGGATCACGTCCGGATAATCGGCGGCGATGCGCTGCGCAGTTTCCCGCCACAGGCGCGACGTCTCCAGCACGTTGGCTTTGTCGATCGACGTCAGGCGGCCGCGCCGGCTGCTGGCCAGCTCGAACGCACGGCGTAGCACGCGCTCGATCTCGGCGATGCTGTAGCGGCACTCGTCGCTGGCGCTATCGGCGTCGCGCGTGCGGGCGCCGAAGTAACTGCCGCCGGTCAATTCGCGCACGAACAGCAGGTCGACATGCTTGAGACGATCGGCCTTGACCGGGGACAACTGCGCCGCGCGCGGGTGCACGCGCACCGGGCGCAAGTTGGCGAACACGCCGAGCAGCGAGCGTAGTTGCAACAGGCCCTGCTCGGGCCGCACGCCGGCCTTGGGATCGGACCACTTCGGGCCGCCGACCGCGCCCAGCAGGATCGCATCGGCGCGCAGGCAGGCCTCGCGCGACTCCGGCGGCAGGGGCTCGCCAGTCGCATCGATGGCGCCGCCGCCGATGGCATGTGTGCTGAACTGGAAGTCGTGGCCGTACGCGGAGGCGACCGCGCGCAACACCTCGACCGCGGCGGCTGTCACTTCCGGGCCGATGCCATCGCCGGGCAGCAGGACGATGCTCGCTTTCATGCCTCGGCCTCGCGTCGGGCTTCGAAGGCATCGACCTGCGCCGTGTGCTGTTGCAGAAAGCCGAGCTGGTCGACGCCCTGCAGCAGGCAATGGCGGGCAAAGGCATCGATTTCGAAACCGAAGCGACCGCCATCGGGCAACTCGATGGTGCCGGCGGCGATGTCGATCGCCAGCTCGATGCCCGGATGCTTGAGCAGGTAGAGGTGCTCACCCTCGTTCAACACGACGGCCAGCAAGCCATTGCGCAGCGCATTGCTGCGAAAGATATCGGCGATGCCCGACGAAAGCACGGCGCGGAATCCGTAGTCGAGCAGGGCCCAGGGCGCGTGCTCGCGCGAGGAGCCGCAGCCGAAGTTGCGGCCGGCAATCAGGATTTCGCAACCACGGGCTTTCGGCTGGTTGAGCGCGAACGACGGATCGGGACTGCCATCGGCGCGGTAACGCCAATCATGGAAGGCGAAGCGACCCAGTCCTTCGCGTCCGGTCGTGGTCAGGAAGCGCGCCGGAATGATCCGGTCGGTATCGATGTTCTCGTGCGCCAGCACCGCGGTGCGCGAACGAATCGTGGTCAGTGGTTTCATGCGGCTTGCTCCGTTCCGGCCAGGGTGAAATCGCGGGGATCGGCGATGCAGCCGGCCAGCGCGCAGGCGGCGGCGACCAGTGGACTGGCCAGCACCGTGCGCGCGCCCGGGCCTTGCCTGCCTTCGAAATTTCGGTTGCTGGTGCTGACCACCAACTGTCCCGGCTTGGCGAGATCGCCATTCATGGCGATGCACATCGAGCACCCGGGCTCGCGCCATTCGGCGCCGGCGGCACGGAACACCCGGTCCAGGCCTTCATGCTCGGCCTCGCGCTGCACGGCAGCCGAGCCGGGCACCACCAGCATGCGCACGCCGGACGCAATCTTGCGGCCGCGCAGCAGCTCGGCCGCGAGGCGTAAATCGCTCAGCCGCGAATTGGTGCAGCTGCCCAGGAAGACGATGTCCACGGCCATGCCGGTCATCGCCTTGCCCGCTTCGACATGCATGTATTCCAGCGCGCGCCGTTCCTGCAGATCCTTCGCCGCGGGCACCGGCGCATGCAGCGTGGTGACCATGCCCGGATGGGTGCCGTAGCTGATGGTCGGGCGCACGTCCGCGGCATCGAAGCGGAGTTCGCGGTCGAAGCTCGCGCCCTGGTCGCTGCGGAGCGTGCGCCAGGCGGCGACGGCGCGCTCCCATGCGTCGCCTTTCGGCGCCTGCGGCCGAGGCTTCAGGTAGGCGAAGGTGGTGTCGTCCGGCGCGATCAGGCCGGCCCTGGCGCCGGCCTCGATCGACATGTTGCACAAGGTCATGCGCGCTTCCATGTCCAGGGCTTCGATGGCGCTGCCGCGGTATTCGAATACGTGGCCGGTGCCGCCATTGACGCCGATCTTGCCGATCAGGTGCAGGGCCAGGTCTTTTGCGCTGACACCCGGCGCGAGCCTTCCGTCGACCTGGATCGAAAAATTCTTCGGCTTGCGTTGCAGCAGGCACTGCGTGGCCAGCACGTGGCCGACTTCGGTGCTGCCGATGCCGAAGGCCAGCGCACCGAAGGCGCCGTGGGTGGAGGTGTGGCTGTCGCCGCAGACAATGGTCATGCCCGGTTGCGTGGCGCCCAGCTCCGGGCCGATCACATGGACGATGCCGCGATGCTCGCTGCTCCAGCCGTGCAGCGTGATGCCGAATTGCATGCAGTTGGTTTCCAGCTGCTCGACCTGCGCCGCTGCTTCGACAGTGGCATACAGATGCTGGCCCAGGTCGTCGGTGGGCGTGGTGGGCGTGGAATGATCCAGGGTCGCCAACACGCGCCCGGGTCGGCGCACCGGCAGCCGGCGTTCGCGCAATTCGGCGAAGGCCTGCGGCGAGGTGACTTCATGGATCAGGTGCAGGTCGATGTAGAGCAGGCCGGGCGTGGCCGCGGTTTCGGCGACGACCTGGTGCGCGTCCCAGAGTTTGTCGAGCAAGGTGCGGGGCTTGGCGCTCATCACGCGGCTTCCTCTTCTATGGAGTTGGCATGGACTTCCGATCGCGCCGCTTGCTCCGTCGATTCGGCACTGACCGGCGTCAGCCAGCCCCACTGGTCGACAGTGCTGCCGTCGAACAGGCCGAAAAACGCCTTCTGCAGCGCTTTCGTCACCGGGCCGGGCATGCCCTTGCCGACGGTCTTGCGATCGACCGAGCGCACCGGCGTGATTTCCGCCGC
>JBAZBG010000133.1:0-6447 GCA_041671585.1 Arenimonas sp.
CGATCACCGCATTCATCTGCATCGTCATGGCGATCAAGATCGTGGTCGAAAACCGCTTGCGCCGCCGGCTTGCCGAAACCAACGCCTCGGAAGACCTGATCAAGTCCATGCTGTTGGCCGACGAACAGAGCCGCCGCCTGTCAGCCCTGAAATGGGGCCTGGTGATGACGCTGCTCGGCCTGGCCTTCGGACTGATCATCGCGCTGCAGCTGGACAGTGACAATCCCGGCACCTGGGGTCTGCTGATCGGCGCGGCCGGCGTCGGCATGCTGGCCTACCACGGCATCGTCAACCGCGTCCGCTAAGCCCGACCGCGACAGCCGCTGCCACACAAACGGCAGCGGCTCTCCACGCACGCTCACTGTAGGAGCGGCTCCCGGCGCACGTTTACTGTAGGAGCGGCTTCAGCCGCGATCGCCGCGAGGAGCGGCTAACTCGCCCAAATGGGGCTCGCCCTCCGGGCCGGCTCCGCCATTGGCACTCGCTTCGCGAGTGCAGTCAGCCGCGATCGCCCCGAGCCTGCGCCTGCTCCGCAATAGTCAGCGCAACCTTGTTGCGAAGATAAGCGGGCTCGAGCAGATCCGCGGCAATCGCCTCGCCGCGCTCAAAAGCCAATGCCGCCAAGCGCGCCACGTCCGCTGCGTGCGGCAGGGCATTCGAATCGAAACTGGCAAGCCTGCCGCCCAAAGCAGCGACCAGCAATTGCGAATCGGCGGCGAAGCCGCTGCCAACGCCCACGACCGGAAAGTCCAACGCCAGGGCGGGCGCCGCCGTCGAGGCCATCCATTCCTCGCCGACCCCGGTCAACAATTGCCGGGAATCGCCGCGGAATAATCCCAGGTAGAGCTCGCCCATGCGCGCATCGATTGCGGCGAGTACGCGCAGGTCTTGTTGCGGCGCCAAGTCAGACGGCATCGCCGGCAGAGCCAGGGTCGCGAGCGTGGAGATCGGCAGCACCGGTTTGTCCAGCGCCAGCGCCATGCCTTGCACCAGCGCCACCGCCAGGCGCACGCCGGTGAAGGCGCCCGGGCCGCGACCGACGGCGATTGCGTCGAGTTGCGACTTGGCGATACCCGCCTCGGCCAGCAGCTCACCCGCCCACGGCAGCACCAGCTCGGTATGCCGACGCGGTGCGATTTCGAAGCGCTCCAGTATCTGGCCGTCGATCCAGACGGCGACCGAACAGGCTTCGGTGCTGGTTTCAATGGCGAGCAGCTTCATCCGCTGTCGCCTGACCGCGCAAATGCAGGCAAGAGACCCATGCGCCACTCGTGCGGGTCTTCCAATTCGGCTTGTGGCTCCGGAGCCTCTTCGCAAGTGGGCTCGCAACCAAAGAAGCGCTGCACATCGGCCAGCGCGCGCGTCCGCGGCAGCGGCGGCAGGCTGTCCAGGAACAGGCGGCCGTAACTCTTGCCGATCAGGCGTGGATCGCAAAGCACCAGCACGCCCCGATCCTCGAACGTGCGGATCAAGCGCCCGGCGCCTTGCTTGAGCGAGATCACTGCCTGCGGCAATTGCTCATCGCGAAACGGATTGCCGCCGGCGCGGCGCACGGCTTCCAGCCGCGCTTCCAGCACCGGATCATCGGGAGCAGCGAACGGCAGGCGATCGATTACCACCACCGACAGCGCTTCGCCTGCGACATCGACGCCTTCCCAGAAACTGGCGGCGCCCAGCAACACGCCGTTGCCCGAGTCGCGGAATTGTTCGAGCAGCACATTGCGCGGCGCGCTGCCCTGCACGAACAAGGGCCAAGGCGCGTCGCGCAAGGCTTCAGCGGCTTCGCGCAACGCCCGATGCGACGTGAACAACAGGAAGGCGCGTCCCTTCGACGCTTCCAGCACCGGCCGCACTGCCTGGATCAACGCCGTGCCGTAGCCGCGCACGTTGGGTTCCGGCAGGCCGCGCGGCAGATAGCACAGCGCCTGTTGCTGCCAGTCGAACGGGCTGACCTGCAGCAATTGCCGCGGCTGATCCAGCCCTAGGCGATTGGCGATATGGGAGAAATCCGCATCCACCGCCAACGTGGCCGAGGTAAATATCCAGGCGGCGCGCGACTGTTCGCGGTAGTCGCGCAGTGGCGCCGAGACATCGAGCGGCGTGCGCTGCAGCGTGAAGCCGCGTTGGGTCAATTCGTACCAGCGCACATCGTCATCCAGAGCCTGCGCATCGCGCCAGCGGCGCAGCCGGGTCAATGCGGCTTCGGCACGGTCGGCGCAGGCGGCAAATCCGGGCGAGGTTTCCGTAAGTGGCGCGAGACCGGCACACAGCTCAGCCAGTGCCGTTTCCAACGCCTCCAACGCAGTCGCGGAAGGCGCATGACCGATGACGCGGCCGGCGCTGCCGCGTTGCGAGAAATCGTTCATCGCCAGGCGCAGCTCGCGCACGGCGTGTTCGAGCGAGCGCATCGGTTGCTGCACGGTAGCCAGTGCGCCCGGCACCGAAGCCGTTTCGGCGAGCGCGTCACGAGCCAGTTCCAGCAATTGCCGCGCGCCGATGCCCTCGCCGAAAAACTGCGCCGCCAACTCCGGCAACTGATGCGCTTCGTCAAGCACGAAAGCAGCGGCGCCGGGCAGGATTTCGCCGAAGCCCTCGCGCTTGATGGCCAGATCGGCGAGCAAAAGATGATGGTTGACCACGACGACGTCGGCCGCTTGCGCTTCGCCGCGCGCCCTGACCACGAAGCACTCGGACCAGAACGGACATTCGCTGCCCAGGCAGTTGTCGGCCGTCGACGTCACCTGCGCCAGCAATGGGCTGTCGTCCGGCAGCTCCGGCAATTCGGCCAGGTCGCCACGCTGGCTGCGTCCGCTCCAGGCGACCACGCGCTGAAACTGCGCGGCCACCTCGCGGCTGGCGAAACGCTCGCCCTTCGCCTGTTCCATGCGGTAAAGACAAACGTAATTGGACCGCCCTTTGAGCAGCGCCATCTTCACGCTGGCGCCGAGGGCGGCGCGAACCCGGGGCAGATCGCGGTGATAAAGCTGGTCTTGCAGCGCGCGGGTCCCGGTGGAAATGATCACGCGCTGGCCCGACAGCAGCGCCGGCACCAGATAGGCGTAGGTCTTGCCAGTGCCGGTGCCGGCTTCGGCGATCAGCGTGGCGCGGTCATCCATCGCGTCAGCCACGGCCCGCGCAAGATGCAGCTGCGCGCTGCGGACCACGTAGCCCGACAGCTTTTCGGCGAGCGGGCCGTCGGCGGCCAGCGCCACCTGGGTGCGGTCGGAAAGATCGGACACGGCTACATGCGCGTTGGCGGCGCGACCGTGCAAGCGGTCAGGCGCTGCTGTGCCTGCGCTGCGGCGACGGAATTGCCACGCGCCTCGGCGGCAAAGCGCAGGGTGGTCCAGTTGCGCCGGCACAGGCCGCCGAGCTTGGGTCCACTGGCAAAAGATCGGGTCGCCAGTTGTTCTGCCTGTGGCCAGTCGCGCGTAGCCAGGGCCAGTTCGGCCTGCCACTGCAACAGATCGGGATCCTCGGGCGTTACCAGCAATGCCTGCGATAACGCACGTTTGGCAGTCGCGAAGTCGCCGCGGCTTTCCGCCAGGGCGGCCGTGCCCCGCAGGTCTTCAACCTGTGGATCGCGCAGGGGCTGCACATCGAGTTCGTTGCCGATCTGGCCGGCCGCGCGCACCCGCATCACCATGCTGTTCGAGTCCAGCTTGGTGGTGGTCGCCCTGGAGTCACCGAGTGCCGAGCTGGTGCTGCCGGTGCACGCGCTCAGCAGGCTGGTCAACAGCACGGCCAGCATGGCGGCTGGCGCCGACCAACGGGGAAACATGCGTATCCGATTCATGGCACTAGCTCCTGCGGCGCCTGCTCGGCCGGAGCTGCCGGCTGTTCGCCCTCTCCGCCGAGATGAAACCAATCCAGCCATGAGCCCTGCTGGCACGTCTTGTGCTCGGGCGGCAGGTAGCCGGACACGAAGGCCGCATGGCGCGCGCCCGGGCAGTCCTGCTCCGTGGTTGCGTACTCCGCGCCGTCGAGCCAGGCCCACTCGATGCCCTTGCCGCCGACGCGCAACGGCTCGGTCGGCAGCTTCTTGAACAGGGCCGACCAGACCCGCATCGCGCCGGTGGCGCCATACAGACCGGTTGGCAGATTCTTGTCGTTGCCGACCCAGACCACGGCCAGATGGTCGCCTGTGTAGCCGGCAAACCAGCTATCCCGGCTGTCGTTGCTGGTGCCGGTTTTGCCTGCGGCCTGCAGCGGCCCGAGGCCGTCGCTGAGCAAGGGCCGGCCGGTGCCGCTGGTGACCGCGCTTTGCAGGGCCAGCGTTACCAGCCGGGCAGCAATGGCGTCGCCTTCCTGGGCTGGTTCAGCCTTGAAATCGTAGCGGCTTATCGCCTTGCCGCGCGGGTCAAGCACGCCGCGCACCGCGCGCAAGGGCTGGATACGTCCGCCGGAGGCGAGGAACTGATACATCTGGCTCATCGACAACACCGACAGGTCGACCGAACCCAGGATCAGCGAAGGATTCGGCTTGGCGTGCAGACCACCGAGAACCTTGAGCAATTCGGCCAGTCGATCCGGCCCGACGTCCATGCCCACTCGCACCGTGGCCTGGTTGAACGAAC
The DNA here is from genome assembly GCA_041671585.1 of Arenimonas sp. Classification (GTDB taxonomy): domain Bacteria; phylum Pseudomonadota; class Gammaproteobacteria; order Xanthomonadales; family Xanthomonadaceae; genus Arenimonas. Next base: position 4,578 of record JBAZBG010000133.1, read on the forward strand.
GCGCCAGCGCCGAACTCAGGGTCACCGTGCCATGCGACTGACCATCGGAATTTTTCGGGCGCCAGGCTTTGCCGTTCGGCTGCGTCACTTCCACCGGACTATCGTCGACCCAGGTGGCCAGCGAGTACCGGTCCGGTTGCGCCAGCGCCAGCAGGTAAACGAATGGCTTCAGCAACGATCCCACGGGACGCTGTGCCTCGATGGCGCGATTGAAGCCGGGTTCGTCCGACTTGCGATTGCCCACCACGGCCAGCACTTCTCCGCTCTCGGTGTCGGTAACCACCATGCCGGCCTGCAGGCTCGGCCCTTGTTTTCGTTCCGCACGCGGCAGGGTGTCGCGTACTGCGCGCTCGGACAAGGTCTGCACGGACGGCGCCAACGTACTGATGACCGTCAGGCCGGCGCCGCGCAGCGCGTCAGCCGGGTAGTCGCGCGCCAGTTGCCGACGCACTAGGTCCAGGAAAGCAGGAGCACGATTGCGGGCAACACCGGGCTTGCTGCTGACACCCAGCGGCGTAGCCTTGGCGCGGGTCGCCTCGGCCGGAGTGATCAGGCCGGTCTCGGCGAAAACGTCCAGCACCACCGCGCGGCGAACCAGTGCACGCTCCGGATGTCGACGCGGGTCCCAATAGCTGGGTCCCTGGATGATGCCGATCAGCAGGGCGATGTCCTCGGTACGCAGCGTGCCCAGTTCGCGTCCAAACCAGAACTCGGAAGCTGCCGCGACGCCATGGATCGATTGCTTGCCGTGCTGGCCGAGATAGACCTGATTGAGATAGGACTCCAGGATTCGCTGCTTGTCGAAGCGCGCTTCGATGATCAGCGCATACAGCGCTTCCTTGAGCTTGCGCGAAATGGTCTTGGTGTTGCTCAGGAACAGGCTGCGCACCATCTGCTGGGTCAGCGTGCTGGCGCCCTGCTCGAAGCCCGCCTCGCGCATGTTCACGAAGATGGCGCGCGCCACGCCCCAGGGATCGATCCCGTGGTGGTTCTTGAAGTTGCGATCCTCGACCGCCTGCAGTCCGGTGATCATCAGCTCCGGAACGTCCTTCATGCGTACCAGCCGGCGCTCCTCCTCGCTGATGCCGTACAAGGTGGCGATGCGCGCGGGATCGATGCGGGCGCTTTTCAGGCGCTTCTTCTTGTCGGCATCGCGCACCTGCGCCACCCGTCCGCCCGAAAGGACCACCTCCAGACGCGTTTCCGGAACCGGACCGTCCATGTCGGTGAAGGCGCGCGTGCCGATGCGGAAGCGTCCGCCGTCGCGGGAATAGGTGCCCGGCAAATGGCCGGCGCCGTCGTTGCGGTAGGTGGCCGCAGCCAATTCCAGTTCCAGCGCCTCGGCATTCAGACGCACCCCGTCGCGCAGCTCGAGCGGCCGTGCATAGACTCGGGTGGGCACCTGCCACTGCAACTGCGCGAACTCGGTCCGCACCTGCTTGTCCAGGTACCAGACATAGGGAATGCCCAGTCCCAGCATCAGGCCGACACACACGAGCATGCCGCGCAGGGTCCATAACCAGATCTGGCTTGGCTGAATGTCGTCGTCGGACGGAAGGGAAGCGTTCTTGCTCAAGGACGGGGATAATTCATGGTTTGTGCCAGTTTATCAGGCGCGGGCTGCAAAATCGGAGCAAACGAGGAAAGCTGACGATGCCGGTTCATCAACCGCCCGGAGTGAAGCAAAACCGCAGCCTGCCTTGCAGATGGCGGCGCGGGTGAGCGCCTGGCTGGCGCGGCAACGAGTCGCCGCGCTCTACCATTTCATGCATCTCACCGTCCTGGCCCGGCGCGCCATCGGCAGCCTCCGCGACCGCGGCCCGGCATCGACATTTCGAATCATCGCCAAGCGCCTGTTCCCGGTGAAGCG
>JBAZBG010000134.1:0-6447 GCA_041671585.1 Arenimonas sp.
CGACGTTGACGAGACCGTGCTCGACAACTCGCCCTACCAGGCCCGCCTGCTGCGCGACGGCAAGTCCTACGACGAATTCACCTGGAGCCAGTGGGTGAAGGAAGAGGCTGCCAGGCCCGTGCCGGGTGCGCTTGAGTTCGCCCGCGCCGCCGCGGCCCGCGGCGTCACCCTCTTCTATGTGTCCAACCGCGCCGCCGACTTGGACGAAGCCACCGTCAACAACCTGCGCAAGGCCGGCTTTCCGATCGCCGATCCCGGCCAGTTCCTTGGCTTGGGCACGATCGTCGAGGGTTGCGAGAGCGAAGGTTCCGAGAAGGGCTGCCGGCGACAGCTGGTCGGCCGCACGCACCGGGTGCTGATGCAGGTCGGTGACCAGATTGGCGACGTGGTGACCATCGTGGCCAACACGCCCGAGGGCCGCGAACAGGCCGTGCGCCCGTACCTGGGCTGGGTCGGCGAGCGCTGGTTCATGCTGCCCAACCCGAGCTACGGCAGCTGGGAGCCGGCGCTGTTCAACAACGCCTGGGCGCAGCCGGAAGCGGAGCGCAGGCGGTTGAAGCTGGGAGGGTTGCGGTATTGAAAGGCTCGGGTGGGGTGGAGGATCGCGGCTGAAGCCGCTCCTACAGGGCTCGGGGGGAGGGGCGATCTGGTAAATTCGCTTTCCTGCTTCTTTGCCCCGGTCCGATGCCGCAATTGTTCGTCCGCTGTCTGATCCTGAGTCTGGTCGCCTGCCTGGCGCTGGCCGGATGCCGTCGCGAGGTGGTTGCCCCGGGCGACCCGGTCGCCGCGGTCAAGGGCATGGCGGCGGCGGTCCGGGATAACGACCTGGTCCGCTACTCCCGGCTGTCGATGCCGCCCAAGCTGCACCAGCAGATGGAAGCGCGCTGGAAGGCCAAGCTCATCGCCGCCCCCGCGCCCACCGCCGAACAGCGGCGTGACTACGCTCGCTGGATGGTGCGGCTGACCGCGGCCGATGCCGAGACTCGTCTGTATCAGCGGTTCGATGCCCGGCTGAAGAAGGTTGAGGGCGAGATCGGCTCACAATGGCCGCTGATGCAAGCAACTGGCGGCATCTTCATCAATGGCCTGATCAAGGCCAACGACCAGCTGAGCCCGGGCGAGAAGGACCACGCCCAGGCCGTCGGCTCGGCGCTGCTGGCCTGGGTTACGCCGGCGCTGCTCTCCGACCGCGCCCGCGCCCGGCAGGCCATCGCCGTTACCACCCGGACCGCGCGCGAGCTGCAACTGCCGACCCTGCAGGAAACCCGCGAACTGGAAATGATCCCGGCGCTGGAGAAGGGCGGCCAGGTGCTCAAGGGCCTGAAGCAAATCGGCCGGATCTACGGCCTGGACGCGGACGCCTCGCTCGCCGGTGTGCAGGCCCGCGTGGTTTCGGCCGAAGGCGACCTGGCCACGCTGGAAGTGAGCTACCCCTTTCTCGACCGCACGGTGAAATTTGATATGCAATTGATCCGCCGCGACGGCCGCTGGTACAACGCCGATGCCGTGCGCGAGGCCGAGGCCGAGCTGGCGCAGCCGCTGGTCGCCATGCAGCCGGCGACCCCATGACCAAACAGAGCGAGCTGCCACTGCCGCCACCGGCGCCGCTGCCCGTTCGCGCGGCGCCCTCGCGAACGCGGCCGCCGTGGTGGGTGCGGCTGATGGGCCGCCTGCTGGCGCCGTGGATCGAAATCAAGCGCGAGCCGGCGGTGCCGCCGTTCGTGCTCGATCGGCCGGTCTGCTATGTGATGGAGCACTACGGCCTGTCCAACGCGCTGATCCTGGACCGTGCCTGCCGCGAAGCCGGCCTGCCGTCGCCGTTTGCGCCGCTGCCCGGCGATCCGCTTGGGCGCAAGCGCGCCTATATCGCGCTGTCGCGGCGCGGCAGCGGCAGCGGCACCGGGCCGAAGAACAAGAGCCATTCCGAAGGCCTGTCGCGTTTGCTGATGGCGCACCAGCTGATCCCCGAGCAGGACGTGCAACTGGTGCCGGTGGCGATCTTCGTCGGCCGCGCCCCGGCCCGGCAGTCCGGCTGGTTCTCGGTGCTGTTCTCCGAACACTGGGCCCTGGTCGGCCGCTTCCGTCGCCTGCTGGCGATCCTGCTCAACGGCCGCGACACCGTGGTGCAGTTTTCGCCCAGCTTTCGCGTGCGCGACATCCTGGCCGAGCAATTGCCGCACGAGCGCACGGTTCGCAAGACCTCGCGTGTGCTGCGCGCGCACTTCCACAAGATTCGCGCCGCGGTCATCGGCCCCGACCTGTCGACCCGGCGCTTGCTGGTCGATCGCGTGCTCGACGCCGAGCCGGTGCGCAAGGCGATCACCGACCAGGCGCGACGCGATGGCAGCGAATACCTGGAAGCGTGGAAGAAAGCGCACGGCTTCGCCTGGGAAATCGCCGCCGATTATTCCAACCCGATGGTGCGCTCGCTGTCGTTTGCGTTGACCGGTTTCTGGAACCGGATCTACGACGGCGTCACCATGCACCACCTGGAGTCGCTCAAGCAGATCGCGCCCGGGCATGAAATCGTCTATGTGCCTTGCCACCGCAGCCACATGGATTACCTGCTGCTCAGCTACCTGCTCTACCAGCATGGCATCGTGCCGCCGCATATCGCCGCCGGCGACAACCTCAACCTGCCGATCATCGGTTCGGTCCTGCGTCGTGGCGGCGCGTTCTTCCTGCGTCGCAGCATTCGCGGCAACGCCCTGTACGCGGCCGTGTTTTCCGAATACGTCGCGCAGCTGGTCGGCGAAGGCTTTTCGCTGGAGTACTTCATCGAGGGCGGACGCTCGCGCACCGGCCGCCTGATGGCGCCCAAGGGCGGCATGATCGCGATGACCGTGCGCGCCTTCCTGCGCGCGCCGCGCCGGCCGGTCGTATTCCAGCCGGTGTACATCGGCTACGAAAAACTGATCGAGGGCAAGAGCTACCTCGACGAGCTGACCGGCCAGCCGAAACAGAAAGAAACCATCTGGGCGCTGGTGCGCGGCGCCATCGAAGTGCTGCGTTCGCACTACGGCAAGGTCACCGTGAATTTCGGCGAGCCGGTGCGCATGGATGAAGTGCTGGCCTGGCGCGATCCCGAGTGGCGCGCGCAGATGCAGGAAGAAAAGCCGGCCTGGTTCAACGACGTGGTCGACGAGCTGGCGCAGCGCATCCAGGTCAACATCAACCGCGCCGCCGACGTCAACCCGATCAACCTGCTGGCGATCGCGCTGCTGTCCACGCCCAAGCACGCGATGGCCGAAAGCGACCTGCTGGCGCAGCTGGAGCTGTCGAAGAAATTGCTGGCCGCCTTGCCGTATTCCGATCGGGTCACGGTCACGCCGATGACGCCGGCGGAAATCATCACCTACGGCGAAAAGATCAGCGTCCTGACCCGGCGCAAGCACCCGCTGGGCGACGTGGTCAGCGTCGAAGGCGAGACGGCGGTGCTGCAGAGTTATTTCCGCAACAACGTGCTGCATCTGTTCAGCGCCGCGGCCTGGATCGCATTGTGTTTCCAGAACAACCGTCGCCTGTCGCGCGCCGGGCTGCTGCGCCTGGGCCAGACCATTTACCCCTTCATCCAGGAAGAACTGTTCCTGTCCTGGACTGAAGGCGAGTTTGCCGAGCGGCTCGACGCCACCATCGACCTGTTTATCGCCGAAGGCCTGTTGCATGGTGTCAGCGATGAAGACGGCGGCATCCTCTCGCGCGGTCCCGGCCAGACCGACGAAGTGTTTCGCCTGCGCGCGATCGCGCACAGCCTGCAGCAAGCGTTCGAGCGCTATTTCATCGCCGTCACCACGCTGGTCAAGAACGGTCCGCGCACCTTGTCCGCCGGCGAACTGGAAACCTTGTGCCACCTGGCGGCGCAACGGTTGTCGCTGTTGTACGCGCCGGCCGCGCCGGAGTTCTTCGACAAATCCTTGTTCCGCGGTTTCATCGGCAAGCTGCGCGACCTGAAGATGGTCTGGCCGTGTCCGAACGGCAAGCTGGATTTCGACGAGCGCCTGAACACCTGGGAAAAAGACGCCAAGCTGGTGCTCAGCCGCGAGCTGCGCCACACCATCACCAAGATCTCCCCCGAAGCCGTCAGCAAAGTCGCCGCCGCCGCCCCCCCGTAATCCGCCCCGCACATGTGGGAGCGGCTTCAGCCGCGATGCTCCGCTTCCTTTCTTCGACTAACCGCCCAGAACCACCACGCGGCCGCCGGAGGTGGGCATCCTCCGCCGCGTCCACTCGAAAACATCCTGTTTTCCAGTGGCCGCCGCTCCTGCCATCCCTGGCCCGCTCGGCAGAGGATGCCCACCCCCCGGCGTCCCACTGAACTGTCGGGACACTTTTCGATGGGTGAAGCGGGCACGGGTTCGTTTAGGAATACTGGATGGCCGCCGCAACTTGCGGCACGGGTGTCTGTGATTTTCGTAGGCAACGTGGGTCTCTTAGCCGCGCACGATGTGAAATAGGCAATTGATCGCGAACAGGCACTAGTCGATTCCGACGCTCAACGCAGCGCAACGATCTCCGAGGCAACGCGTTCGTATGGGAAGGCCACGCGGGTTCCCAATTCGTCTCAGGGCCCTTTCTGATTGGACAAGCCAGACCAGTTCAGAGGGGACGTCGGGGGTGGACATCCTCTGCCGAGCGGGCCAGGACGGCAGGAGCGGCGGCCAGTAAAAAACAGGATGTTTTTTCCTGGACGCGGCGGAGGATGTCCACCTCCGGCGGCCGCGTGGTGGTTCTGGAGGGTGAGGAGAAGCGGAAGAACAGGAGCATCGCGGCTGGCTTCTAACAGACGCATGTCTGGTCAGCCGCTCCCACAAGTGCGGGTCAGGCGTCGAGGTCGGGGATCAGTTGGTTTTCCAGGTAGGCGACCATGTCCTTGATGCGCAGCTTGCGTTTTTTCAGGCGTTTGAGCGCCAGGTCGTCGGTGGCCATGTCGGTGGTCAGGCGCGCGATCGCCGCATCCAGGTCGCGGTGTTCCAGGCGCAACTCGACCAGTTGCGCGGTGATCTTGGCGTGATCCGGGGGTTGGGCCATTGCGCCAGCTTACCGCTGCAGTGGCGGACGCGACAGGGGTTAAACTACGTCTTTGCGCTACCGCCAATTGGAATTCGATGTTCTTTCGCAACCTGACGTTTTTCCGCTTTCCCGTCACCCTGAAAAAATCCTTCCAGACCATCGATGACGCGCTCGCCGAATGCGCGCTCAAGCCGGTCGGTCCGCTCGAGCAAATGTCGCGTGGTTTCGTTTCCCCGTTCGGCCGCGACCAGCCGGCCCTGTCGCACAGCGTCGGCCCGGCCCTGTGGCTGACCCTGGGCGGCGAAGACCGCTTGTTGCCCTCGGCCGTGGTCAACGAGGAGGTCGGCAAGAAGCTCGCCGCGATCGAGGCCAAGGACGGCAAGAAGCTTGGCGGCCGCGCGCGCAAACGGCTCAAGGAAGACGTGGTGCACGAACTGTTGCCGCGCGCCTTCGTGCGGCCCAGCCGGCTCAATGCTTCGATCGACCTGCAGCAGGGCTTCGTTGCCGTCGACACTTCCTCGCGCAAGGCCGCCGAAGGCTTCGTCACCGAACTGCGCCACGCGCTCGGCAGTTTTCCGGCCTTGCCGCTCAATGCCGAGCTGTCGCCGCGCGCCGTGCTGACCGGCTGGATTGCCGGCGAACCGCTGCCGGCCGGCTTTGCGCTCGGCGACGAGTGCGAGCTCAAGGATCCGGTCGATGGCGGCGCGGTGGTGAAATGCCAGCGCCAGGAATTGCTCGGCGACGAAATCCGCAAGCACCTGGACTCGGGCAAGCAAGTGTCGCGGCTGGCGTTGATCTTCGACGACCACGTCAGCTTCGTGCTTGGCGAGGACCTGGTGGTGCGCAAGTTGAAGTTCCTCGACGGCGCCGTCGACCAGCTGGAGAACACCGAGCGCGATTCGCTGAACGCCGAGCTCGATGCCCGTTTCGCCCTGATGTCGGCCGAGCTGTCGCGCCTGTTCGTTGCGCTGGAGTCGGCCCTGAAGCTGAGCAAGCCCGAGCAGTAGGAATTGGCGCTAGAATCGGCGCGATGGAAGCCACGCCGACGCACGCCAACGCCGAATTGCTGACGCGTTTCTATCGCGCCTTCGCCGCGCTCGATGCCGACGTCATGGCCGCCTGCTACGCGCCCGATGCGCGTTTCCGCGACGAGGTATTCACGCTCGAGGGGCGCGAGGAAATCGCGGCGATGTGGCGGATGCTGTGCGCCGCCACGCGCGCCAAGGGCATGGACGCCTGGTCGCTGCAGTTTTCCGGTGTTCATGCCGACGACCAGCACGGCCACGCCCACTGGGAACCACGCTACCGATTCAGCGCCACCGGCCGCCTAGTGCACAACATCATCGATGCCGAGTTCAGGTTTCGCGACGGGCTCATCATCGACCACCGCGATCGCTTCGATTTCTGGTCCTGGTCGCGGCAGGCGCTGGGCCTGTC
>JBAZBG010000135.1:0-6396 GCA_041671585.1 Arenimonas sp.
AGGCGAGAGCCCCGCTTCGGCGGGGCTTCTTTCTTCTGCATGCGCCCGCGCGCGCTGGCGCCTGCCGGTAGTAAGCTGGATGCCACTGCGGCCGCCTGGAAGTGGCAATGCCTGATTCGGTGTCAGATCGCGCTGCTCGTTCGAGCCTGTGGATCGGCGGCGTTGTGCTGGTTCTGGCTTTACTGGGAGGCTGGTTTTTCATCGGCTTCGTTAGCCAGACCGGCGACCGGCTGGAGCGTCAACGAGTGCAATCGCTGGCTGGCACGGCCGCCGCCATGCTTGATCCCGAGCAGGTCGCGGCGTTGCGCGGACGCCCGGACGATGCTGGCACGGCGGCTTTCGTAGCGGTGCGCTCGCAACTCAAACGCCTGCATGCGGCCAATCCGGATTTCCGCTTCGTCTACCTGATGCGGCCCGTAGCGGACAAGCCCGATCAACTGGTGTTCCTGGCCGATGCCGAGCCTGTCGATTCGCCCGACTACTCGGCGCCGGGCGATGTCTATGATGGTCCGTCGACGGTCCTTCTGCGCGCCTACCGCTCCGGCCTGCCGGCGTTCGAGGAGCCGGCGCACGACCGTTGGGGCTACTGGGTAACCAGTCTTGCGCCGATCAAGAACCCGCGGACCGGCGCAGTGGTTGCTGTGCTCGGCATGGATATCAACGCCGATTCCTGGATTGCCAACATCGAGCGCTACCGGGCGTTTGCCTTCGTCATCACCAGCCTCCTGGTCGCGCTGGTGTTGCTGTTCACGCTCGGCCTGCAACTGCAGAACAAGTTCGCGGCGCGGGAAGCGCTGGCGCAGAAGCGGCTCGAGGAGCGGCTACGCGAGCTGTCGGCCACCGACGGATTGACGATGGTGGCGAATCGACGCACCTTCGACGAAGTGATAGAACGAGAGTGGCATCGGGCGATGCGCACTCACGAGCCGCTGTCGCTGCTCATGGCCGACATCGACTTGTTCAAGCCCTACAACGACATTTACGGCCACATCGCCGGCGACCATTGCCTGCAGCAGGTCGCCGCGGCTATCAGCGATTGCGCCAAACGTAGCGGCGACCTCGTGGCCCGCTACGGTGGCGAGGAGTTCGCGGTGATCCTGCCGCGGACTGATGAGGCGGCGGCGCGCGAGATTGCCGAGAAGATCCGCGAGCGCGTCGAGGCGCTGGCGATCACACATGCCGGAAACCCGAAATCCGGACGCGTCACCATCAGCCTGGGCATATCCACGCGCGTACCACCACAGGCAGCCGATTTTGTCGGCCTGATGGAAAGCGCGGACCAGGCGCTCTATCGCGCCAAGGAAGGCGGACGCAACGCGGTTGCGTCCTGAGGCGCGGTCCGTCTTGCCCTGATGCGTCCTCTTGTCTTGTCGAGTAGGCTAAAGCCCGGGCAGGGCGGCGGAGGCAGGGCATGTCTGCAAGCAAATCGACCACCACGTACCGGCACCGACTGCCGGTGCGGATCATGCACTGGATCAACGTCGTTTGCCTGTTTGTCCTGTTGATGAGCGGGCTGCAGATATTCAATGCCCATCCGGCGTTGTATTGGGGCCACGACTCCGATTTCGCGGCGCCGGCCCTTTCGCTGACCGGCAGGCCCGGCGCCGACGGCCAGCTGCACGGCAAGACCCAGATAGGAAAGTTTCATTTCGACACGACCGGCGTGCTCGGCGTTTCGGAAAACATGCAGGGCGTCCCGAGCAAGCGCGCCTTCCCGATGTGGTCGACCATCCCCGGACCGAAGAACCTGGCCGACGGACGCAGCTGGCATTTCTTTTTTGCCTGGCTGTTCGTGATCAATGGACTCGCCTACTGGTTGTGGTCCTGGCGCGCGAAACATCTGAGCCAGGACCTGGTTCCCACGCGCAGCGATTGGCGCGGCGTCGGCAAATCGATTTTGGACCACGCGCGCTTCAGGCACCCGAGCGGCGTCGAGGCGACGCGCTACAACGTGCTGCAGAAGCTGGCGTACCTGGCGGTGATTTTCATCTTTGCGCCGGGCATCGTCTTGATGGGCCTGGCCATGTCGCCGCAGCTGGATTCGGTCCTGGGCTGGATGGTCGATCTGGTTGGCGGCCGGCAGTCGGCGCGCACCTGGCACTTCATCATCGCCTTCGCCTTCGTGGCCTTCATCCTGATCCACGTGTTCATGGTGCTGGTGAGCGGCCCGGTCAATCAGATCCGTTCGATGATCACCGGGCGCTATCGAATACACGATGCGTCGGCGGCAACGCAGGCAGGAGGCGACCATGTCGAAAAATGACCGTCGGCGATTTCTTGAGAAGTTGGCCTGGGCCAGCGGTGCGGTATTGCTTGGCGGCTGCGATCGGCTGAACGAAAGCGACTCGTTCAAATCGCTGCTGGCCAAGGCCGATGCGCCCACCGACTTCGCGATGCACGCGCTGACACCGGAAGACGCGTTGGCGCAGGAGTTCACCGAGGCCGACCTGTCCCCGGTCTTCAAGGCCAACGGTTCGACCAATCCGCAGACGCCGGAATACCTGGCGATGGCAGCGAACAATTTCGCCGACTATCGATTGCGGGTCGGCGGGCTGGTCGATACGCCCTTGAGTCTGAGCCTGGAGCAACTGCGCGCCATGCCCTCGCGCACGCAGATCACCCGCCACGATTGTGTCGAGGGCTGGAGCTGCATCGGTAAATGGAAAGGCACGCCGCTGGGCAAAGTGCTCGATCTCGCCGGACCGCACGCCAACGCCCGGTACGTCATGTTCCACTGCGCAGACAGCCTGGACCGGGACGAGTCCCGCTACTACGAAAGCATCTACCTGTCCGAGGCCTACCACCCGCAAAGCATCCTGGCCTACGACATGAACGATGCCGTGCTCGACATCCCGCATGGCGCGCCGCTCAGGGTTCGGCTGGAACGCAAGCTCGGCTACAAGATGGCCAAGTACATCGTTGGCATCGATCTGGTGGAGTCGATGACCGGGCAGGGCAGCGGCAAGGGCGGCTACTGGGAGGACCGCGGCTACCAGTGGCACGGCGCCATCTGATCGCCTTGCATCGTTGACCTTGGTGAAAGGGCCATGCACCATCCCTCATGACCGAGGGCAGCGCCATGAGTGAGAAGAAGCCGACAAAGATTCGACGCGAACCGATGTCGCGCGTGGATACGGCCTGGCTGCGCATGGAGCGGGCCACCAACCTGATGATGATCACCAGCGTGATGATGTTCGAGGAGTCGATGAACCTCGACAAGCTCAAGCGCGTGGTCAAGCAACGCTTCCTGGCCTATCCGCGGTTCCGGCAGAAGGTCGTGGACACGCCGGCCGGCGCCTGGTGGGAAGAAGATGCCGACTTCGACCTGGACTGGCATGTCCGGTTGTCGGCGCTGCCGGGCCGCGGCGGCAAACGCGAGCTGGAGCGCTACGTCAGCCAGCAGGCGTCGACGCCGCTGGACAAGACCAAGCCGCTTTGGCAGTTCCACCTGATCGAAAAATACGACGGCGGCTCGGCGCTGGTCACCCGTATCCACCATTGCTACGCCGATGGCATGGCGTTGGTGCAGGTGATGCTGTCGATGACCGACACCTCGCGCGAAGCGAAGAAAGGCAGCGACCTGTCGAAAGCCTGGCTCAATGGCGATGGTCAGCAGGTGGCCAAGCGCGTCGGCGCCATCGATCGCTACATGAAATTGGGCGGGCAGGTGCTGGAGAAAGGGCTGGATTTCTACCGCGATCCGGGCCTGGCTACGGTCGTTGCCAAGGAGGGTGGGGAAATTGCCCGCGAACTCGCGGTTGCGCTGTCGCTCAGCGATGACCCGGACACCATTCTTCGCGGCCGGCTCGGCGTCAGCAAGCGTGTGGCCTGGGCCGAGCCGCTGGCGCTGGAGGAGGTCAAGGCCATCGGTCGCGCCTTCGACTGCACGGTCAACGATGTGTTGATGGCCTCGGCAGCCGGCGCCCTGCGCGGCTACATGATCGATCGGGGCGAAAGCGTCGAGGGCGTGACCTTGCGCGCCACGGTTCCGGTCAACCTGCGGCCGCTGGAACACGCCAAGAAGCTGGGCAATCACTTCGGCCTGGTCTTTCTGGAATTGCCGGTGGGCGAAGACAACCCGGTGCGCCGGCTCGAGCGCGTAGCCGACTGCATGCGACAGTTGAAAACTTCCAGGCAGGCCATTGTTTCTTATGGGCTGTTGGCCGCGCTTGGCATGGCGCCTGCGGCCTTGCAACGCACCTTCCTCGAGCTGTTCAGCCGCAAGGCAACGGCAGTGGCAACCAACGTCCCGGGCCCGCAGATGCCGCTTTACCTGGCTGGCTGCACAGTCAGCGACATGATGTTCTGGGTGCCGCAGACCGGCTCGATCGGCGTCGGCATTTCGATCCTGAGTTACAACGGCGAAGTCCATTTCGGCCTGATCGGCGATGCCAAGCTGGTGCCCGACCCCGATGCAATCATCCAGCGCTTTCGCCCCGAGTTCGAGAAGCTGCTCTACCTGGCCCTGATGGGTAACTGGAACGACACCATCGTTGCCGAGGATGCGCTGGCCATGATGGCCGATTGATTCGCCAGCCCGGGCAGGGCCGGCGCGCATCCAATCGCCCGCCCCGATCCTCTTATCCGTACCGAGGAGACCTCCATTGAATGCTTGCGATATTCCCGGCCTGGGGCTGCGCGTGGCGCCGGACCAGGTGCCCGATCCCGAACAGGACCTGTCGGTTGCGCAGGATCGTGGCGAAGCGGTGTTGGCCGGAGGGTGCTTCTGGTGCACCGAAGCCGTCTTCACGCGGCTCGAGGGCGTGCGCGAAGTGCAACCCGGCTATGCCGGTGGCGCGGCTGATGCGGCCAACTACAAGGCAGTTTGCAGCGGCAACACCGGCCACGCCGAAGTCATCCGCGTGGTCTACGACCCGCAGAAAATCAGTTATGGCGCCTTGCTCAAGGTATTTTTCGCCGTCGCGCACGATCCCACCCAGGAGGACCGGCAGGGTAACGACGTCGGCACCCAATACCGCTCGGCCGTGTTTCCAGTCGACGATGCCCAGCGCGAAGTCGCCGCCGCATACATCCGCCAGCTCGATGCGTCCGGCGCCTTTCTTTCGCCGATCGCCACCACCATCGAACCGCTGGAAGCCTTCTTCGTTGCCGAGAGCTACCACCACAACTACGCCGAGCTCAACCCCGGCCAGTCCTACATCCAATTCGTCTCGATGCCGAAGGTCGACAAACTCGAGAACTATTTCCCCACCAAACTAAAATCCGACTAACCCACCGCCCCCGCCCTGTGGGAGCGGCTGACCAGACATTCGTCTGTTAGAAGCCAGCCGCGATGCCCCCCCAAAAAAAACCGCCTTCCGGCGGTTTTTTTTCCCACCTCTCACCCAGCCGGAATAGCTTCCGCCTCAGCACCTGGCGCGGCACTCAGCGTTGGATGCTTCAGCCATTCGGTAATACTGACGGCGAGCGCCCTGGCGATTCTGTCCAGCGACGAGCAGGAGGTAAACCTGCGGGCGTTGGAAACGCGCCTGAACTCGAAATTTCCCTGGAGCTCGCCATCTGCAGAAAGTTCGCCGCGCACGATGGCCCACTTCGGCCCGCCAAACATGCCGCCAGCAGCATGGACGTTAACGACCGTCATTGTCAGCTTCCTGCCGGTGACCGTCGACAGATCCGTATCGGTCGCAACGATGTTGCCCTTGGACTGGGCAACCAGCACGGCGGGAAGCACGGTATTCCAATCGCATTCTTGGCGGACCGCGACAGTTCCCACCTTATCGTTCGCATAGGGAATGGTTGAAGTAATGGTGATCGGATCGCCCGCCGCCGCCGCTGCCTGCGCGGATAGGAGCAAGAGGGCGGGGACTGCGAAAGAACGAATATTTGCGGCAAAGTTGAATGAAGACATCTGCATCCTTGGTTGAAGAACAGTTACATCTGGAACGAATGGTAAGGGTTAGACGTCCGAACGGGCCTCGGCAAGCAATTGGCGAACGATATCCTGCTGGGCCGGCAGGAACTCGATGCCGGCGTGGCCGTCGCCCAGGCGCACGACGCGACCATCCAGATCGATGGTCTGACCGCCCTCGAGCTGGAAACTCAGGTGGACTGGCGTACCGGGCGTGATGTCGTCGCGTAGCGACCAGTCCAGGCAGGTCCCGCCCTCGGACAGATCGATGGTCGCCGTCACCGGCGCGGGTCCGCCTGGCGACACCGCGACCAGCAGCGCAACCCGCCTGCGAGCATGTCTCCGATGATCGATCATCTTCCCGGCCCTTGTAGGAGCGGCTTCAGCCGCGAAGCCCTTTCACGCACTGTATCGCGGCTGAAGCCGCTCCCACCACAGCTATTTCATCGTTGGCATGCTGAATTCGGCGCCGGCGCGGATGCCGGTCGGCCAGCGCGCGGTGATGGTTTTCATCCGCGTATAGAAGC
>JBAZBG010000136.1:0-6382 GCA_041671585.1 Arenimonas sp.
GACATGCGAACGGCCGATACCCTCGATGCAGGTAGTCCGGGTCGCTTGCGCGCACGGATCGCCATGACGCCAACCCTGCGCGAACGCGGCGCCTTCCGGCTCGGCAATACAAAGCCTGGACAGACTCCCGACGTAGCGCAGGTAGCGCCCGATCGTGGCGGAGGTGCCGCCGGTGCCGGCGCCGCAGACAATCCAGGCCGGATCGCCGGCATCCAGTTCACGACACTGCTGCAGGATCGACTGCGCAATATTGTTGTTTCCCCGCCAATCGGTGGCGCTGCCGGCCAGGCCGAACTGGTCGAGGTAACAGGCTCCCAGTTCCTGCGCCAATGCCCGTGCCCGAATCGCCGGGTCGGTCGTGGCATCCACCAGTTCGCAACGGCCGCCGAGCGCTGTGATCTCCCGCTGCTTGGCGATGGCCGTGCAACGCGGCATGACGGCGATGAACGGCAAACCCAGGCGGCGAGCGAACCAGGCTTCGGAAATCGCGGTGCTGCCCGAGGAAGCGTCGATGACTGTCTGCCCGCGGCGCAGGCGGCCGCTGCACAGCGCGTACAGAAAAAGTGAACGAGCCAGGCGATGCTTCAGGCTGCCGGTGGGATGAACCGATTCGTCCTTGAGCAGGAAGCGGACTTCAGGAAAGCCCGGCAGCCGCAGTTCACGCATTGGCGTTTCGGTGCAGCGGCACGACTCGTCGGCCAGTTGCGCGATGGCCGAACCAACCCAGGCGCGATCAGCGTCCACCGAGACGGGATCGGCAACGGGGATGCTTTGGTGGACTTGGGGCATGCCGGGAGACTGCCGGATTTTCGGGCGAGAGAAGCTGACCAGGATCAAGACCCGGCCAATTGGCGACACACTTGTTTTGGACTTGATCTGGGTCAGGGCGGGCAAGTACGGCAACGGCTTCAATGCCGACATGGCCTCCGTCCGCCCCGATCTCGGTTTTAACGCAACAGGCGACGTGATCGAGCTGGATCTGCGTCACCTGTGCGCACCGGAGCCGATGGTGCGCATCCTCGACGTTTTGTCCTCGCTTGCCGATGGGCAATCGCTTCTCGCCAGGACGCCCTGCCGACCGCAGCCACTGTTGGAACGCCTTGGAGCCATGGGCTACCACGTCGATGTCGTTGTCGCCGCAGGCGGCGATGCCTGGGTCTACATCATTCCCGACGATGGCATCGCTGGCGCTTGAACGCGCGCCGGCGGCGGCGCTGCCCTTGTGCTTCCTGAGGCTGGCGCCGGCCTGGGGACTGCTCGCGGCCCTGTTGCTGTGGCGGTACGGCGCCACGGTTTTCGCCTCGCGCTGGGCGCTTCCCACCGTCGCGTTGGTCCATGTGTTCACGCTGGGCGTGCTGGGCAACGCCATCCTCGGCAGCCTGCTGCAGTTCCTTCCCGTGGTGGCGGATGTACAGCCGCGCATGGCAAGGCGATTGGGCGCACTCGTGCCGGTTTCCTACAACCTGGGGCTGGCCGGGATGGTGTGCGGACTGCTGCGCTGGCCGGCGTGGCTTGCGCCGTCCGGCCTGCTGCTCGCGTCGACGCTCGCGTTCTATTCGGTTTCCGCGCTGGCTGGGTTGCGTTTCGATGGGCGGCAGACGGTGCTGCGCGCCGGGCTCGCGCTTGCCTTGCTCGCGCTGTTGATCGCGGCCGTCCTAGGCCTCGTGTTGGCAGCGGCGCTGTCCGGCCTGATCAGCGTGCCCATGGCTGCCCTGGCCGATAGCCATGCCGCCATCGGCCTGCTTGGCGGCGGGCTGGTTCTGGCGGGTTCCGTTGGCAGCGTCGTGCTGCCGATGTTCCAGGGCACCGCAGCGCTGCCCAAACACTGGCTCGCGCTTTGGCTGGCTGGCCTGCTCTGCGCCCTGGTGGCAGGCGTGGCGCTTCGGCTCGCGAATGTCCTGGACAGCATGGCGCTGTTGCTTGCCGCTCCCGTGGCGGCCTTCGCCTTGGCCGTGCTCGTGTTGCAGGCGCGGGCGCCGCATCGACGCAACGGAACGCTGGTCGGATTCTGGCGCTTGGGCGCCTTGGCGCTGCTGGCGGCGACGATGTTCTCGTTGTTCGCCGCGCGTTGGCCGGAATCGCGCAGCGCCATGGTCGCGGGCGTGCTCGGTATCGCGGTTGCATTGCCGGCGCTGGTGCTGGGCATGTTGCTGGAAATTGCCGCGTTCCTGGGCTGGCTCGGTCTGCAGGGCTCGCGGGTACGCGGCCATCGCCTGCCGTCTGCCGATGCACTGTTTCCGGAATCGCGGAAGGCGCGGGTGCTGGTCTTGCATGTCGCGTCAGCGTTCGCCTTGCCGGTGGCTGCGGCGTGGCCGGGCAAGCTGTCGGTGAGTCTCGCCGCGCTGGTGCTGGCTGCGGCGTACGCGTTGACCGCGTTTGAATTGCTCGTGCTTTGGCAACGGACACGACGCGCTGCGCGCGGCATGTCGATTCCCGACCTGCCGCTCGCCGGGGGGCAATCCGGTGCATCCTGAGTTTCCCAATGTTCCGCTCTCGGGCGTACGCGGCCTGATCGATGGCATCGACGATGCCTTGCTTGCCTTGCTGGCCGTTCGCCGCCAACTGGTTTCATCCGCCGCCGTGATCAAAGAATCGACCGGCCGGGCAGGTCGCGATGGCCGGCGCGAGCGCGATGTCTACCAGCGTGCCCGGCGCCTGGGCCGCCGCCTGGGCGTACCGCCGGCCACGAGCGACCGTTTGATGTCGCTGCTGATCGACGATGCCTGCGGCCAGCAGGGACTGCACCCTGACGCGGCGACGGCGGTGGGAGAGAGCGCGGCGTTTGATCTGGATCAGCGCAGCGGACCGATTGTCGGGCGCATGCTGCCGGCAACGATGAGCACCTTCGATACCACCGCACCGACGTTCTCCTGGCTGCGCCTGCTGCCACCGCCAACGCGGCTGGCCCCGTTCCTGCGCCGGCTGCCGTCGGCGTTGCAGGCTCGGCTGCTCGAGACAGCGATGCAGCGTGTGTTGGCCGGGCCCCTGGCTGACGGCGCGCTCGATGCGCTGGAATCGCGCCGGCTCGGCATCGAGGTAAGCGATCTGGGCTTGCGCTGGGTGGTGGTGTTGCGCGGCGGCCGGATGGTGGTGTGCGCCCCGGATGAATCCGCCGAGTCCACCGTGCGCGGAACGGCCACGGATCTGCTGCTCCTGGCCAGCCGGCGCGAAGATGCCGACACCTTGTTCTTCCAGCGCCGCCTGCTGCTGACCGGCGACACCGAGCTGGGCCTCACCGCCCGAAACCTGCTGGACCAAATGCCCTGGCACGAGATTCCGCTGGGCCTGCGCATTGCCTTGCACCGGGGCGCCGGCCTGGCACAGGCCGCGCGTGCCGCCTATCACGGCGAACCGGTGCCGGACTGACGATCGCGCCATCGGAGCATTAGCCATGAACACTCCTGTCGATCTGCCGCGCCCGCAGTGGAGCGAGCAGCTGGAACGCGATTATTCCGAGCTCGGCCAGAGCCTGGAACATCTGCTGCCTTGCCTGGAATGGCCGCTGCATCTGCCCTGGATCGACGCCATTCGCCGGCTCAAGGCGCAGCGTGGCGCAGTGATCATGGCGCACAGTTATCAGGCGCCCGAGATTTTTCACGGCGTAGCCGACGTCACCGGCGATTCGCTTGCACTGGCGCAGGCCGCCGCCACCTGTGACGCTGACCTGATCGTGTTCTGCGGCGTTCATTTCATGGCCGAGACCGCGAAGATCCTGGCGCCGCAACGCACGGTGTTGATTCCCGACCTCGATGCCGGTTGTTCGTTGGCCTCGTCGATCACGGCGGCCGATGTGCGTCGCCTGCGCGCCGAGCATCCGGGTGTGCCCGTGGTCAGCTACGTCAACACCAGCGCCGAGGTCAAGGCCGAATCGGACGCTTGCTGCACCTCTGCCAATGCCGTGCAGGTGGTCGAGGCCATGGGCTGCGACAAGGTGATCTTCATTCCCGACCGCTTCCTCGGCGCCCACGTCGCCGGGCAGACCGGGGTGGAGCTGATCCTCTGGCACGGCGCCTGCGAGGTTCACGAGACGTTTACCGCGCAACAGGTGCGGCATGCGCGTGAGCGCTTCAACGCCTGCGTGATTGCGCATCCGGAGTGCCCGCCGGACGTTCTGGCCGAAGCGGACTTCGTCGGCTCCACCAGCGCGATGGGCCGCTGGCTGGAAAGGGAACAACCGCAGCGAGTGGCCCTGATCACCGAGTGTTCAATGGCCGATAACCTGCAGGCACAGTTTCCGGCCATCGAATTCGTCCGGCCGTGCAATCTGTGCCCGCACATGAAACGCATTACCTTGCCGAACATCTATGGCTGCCTGAGTGTCCTGCGCCATGAGGTGCTGGTCGATGAGGAAGTCGCCGGCCGCGCGCGCAACGCGCTCGAGCGCATGCTCGCGGTGGGGCGGGGCGAGCGAGTGTGAGTACGGCTCGGCCGCTGATCGTGGTGGGCGCGGGGATTGCCGGCCTGTCGGCGGCATTGGCGGCCGCGCCCCGGCCGGTGTTGCTGCTCAGCCGCGCGCAAGCGGGCATCGACAGTGCGACATCATTGGCGCAGGGCGGGATCGCCGCCGCGGTGGGCGCTGGAGACAGCGTTGTTGCTCACGCACAAGACACGCTGATCGCCGGCGCATTCCACAATGCGCGGTCGGCCGTCCGGAAACTGGTGGAAGCCGGGCCCGATGCGCTGCAATGGTTGCGTGATCAAGGCGTACCTTTCGATGAAGAAGGATTGCATCTGCATCTGGCCCGTGAAGGCGGGCATGGCTGCGCCCGGGTCGCGCACGCCGGTGGTGACGCCAGCGGACGCTTGATTCTTGCGGCGCTCAGCGCGCGTGCGCTGCAAGCCGGGCATATCGAACGGCGGGATGACGTGGAAGTAGACGGCTTGCTGCTCCGCGCCGACGCCGTGGCCGGAGTGCGGCTGCGCGACGCGAAAGGCCGCGAACAACTTGTGGAAGCGCCGGCAGTGATCCTGGCGACCGGCGGTCTGTGCGCGCTGTTCGCGCGCACCACCAATCCCGCCGGCGCCGAGGGCTCGGGTTTGGCCTTGGGACTGGCTGCGGGCGCTGCCGCGCAGGACCTGGAATTCGTGCAGTTCCATCCCACTGCCCTGGCCACGGGCGCAAGCGTTCGGTTGCCCTTGCTTACCGAGGCATTGCGCGGTGCCGGAGCAACGTTGCGCGATGCGCGCGGCCGATCGCTGATGGCAGGCCGGCACCCACTGGCCGATCTGGCACCGCGCGATGTTGTTGCCCGTCGCGTCTGGCAGTCCCTTGCCCGCGGCGAAGGCGCATTCCTGCACGCGCAGGCACTGGCTGATGACTGGCCGCGACATTTTCCAACCGCGCTTGCGCTGTGCCTGGCGCATGGCATCGACCCGCGCCAGGAGCGCATTCCGATCACCCCGGCAGCGCACTTTCACATGGGCGGCCTGGTCACCGATCTTGCCGGGCACACCAGCGTGCCCGGACTGTTCGCCGTCGGCGAAGTCGCCTGCAACGGTGTGCACGGCGCCAATCGCCTGGCCAGCAACTCGCTGCTGGAAGGCGTGGTGTTCGGGCGCCGGACCGGAAGCTGGTTGTCGGCCGCGGCGACCAGTCCGGCGCGTGGAGGCGGCTTTCGACTGGTCGAACGCGGACCGGAGTCGAGCGCGGCGCAGATCCGTCAGTTGCGCGAGCAACTGTGGCGTAGCTTCGGGCCGGTGCGCGAAGCTGGCGCCATGTTGCAGGCCGTGCGGGAGATCGAAACACTGCCGGCCGGCGAGATCGGCTGGCGCCAGCGACTTGCGTTGCGATTGCTCCGCGCCGGATTGCAGCGGCGATCCAGCCTGGGCGCGCACTGGCGTAGCGACGACTCGCCCGTTGCGACCGCTGAACTGGAGACGAGCCAACCATGACGACGCCCCATATCGAAGCGGAGCCTGGAGCTATCGCCGAGACCGTGTTGCTGCCCGGCGATCCCTTGCGTGCCCGGCACATCGCCAGGAAATTCCTCGACGGCGCCGTGGAAGTGAATGCGCTCCGCAACATGCTTGCCTATACCGGCTACTGCCGCGGGCGGCGGGTGTCGGTGATGGGCAGCGGCATGGGCATTCCCTCCTGCGCGATCTACGCCACGGAACTGGCCCGGGTGTACGGCGTGCGCCGGATCATTCGCATCGGTACTTGCGGCGGCGTTGGCGACGTCGCCATCGGCGACCTGTTGCTGGCGCAGGCGGCGAGCACCGATTCGCGTTTCAATCGATTGCAGTTCGGCGATAACGACCTGGCCGCCTGCGCCGATTTCGAGCTCCTGAGTTCGGTGGCGAACACGGCTGCGGCGCAGGAGATTGCCGTGCGCGTCGCCCACATTTTCAGCACCGATTGTTTCTACGGCGGCGATCCGCA
>JBAZBG010000137.1:0-6304 GCA_041671585.1 Arenimonas sp.
TATCACTTCAACGCCCCGGAAGGCAGTTATGCCACCGAAGCCATGGACGGCGCGGTTCGCATTCGCGAATTTCGCCAGATGGTGCAAGCCCTGCATCGCGCCGGGCTGCGCGTGGGCATGGACGTGGTCTACAACCACACCACGGCCTCTGGCCAGCAGGCAAGATCGGTGCTTGACCGGATCGTTCCCGGTTACTACCAGCGGCTGGATGCGCGTGGCGTGGTCGAGCGTTCGACCTGCTGCGACAACACCGCGACCGAACACCTGATGATGGCCAAGCTGATGGTCGATTCGGTCGAGCTATGGGCCACGCAATACCGGATCGATTCCTTCCGTTTCGACCTGATGGGCCACCAGCCGCGTGCGGTGATGGAGCAACTTCGCGCACGCGTGAACAAAGCCAGCGGCCGCGACGTGCAACTGATCGGCGAGGGTTGGAATTTTGGCGAAGTCGCCGATGGCGCGCGTTTCGTCCAGGCCTCGCAACTCTCGCTCAATGGTTCCGGCATCGGCACCTTCAGCGACCGCGCGCGCGACGCCGTGCGCGGCGGCAAACCAAGCGACAGTGGCGAGGCGATGCGCGGCGAGCAGGGCTATATCAATGGCCTGGTCTATGCCGCCAATGACAAGGCGCCGACGCGATCGCCGGCCGCGCTGCTGCAGGCGGCCGACCTGGTGCGCGTCGGGTTGGCCGGCTCGATCCGCGACTATCCGCTGGCGACAGCGACCGATGAGACGAAAACATTGCAGCAGATCGACTATGGCGGCCAACCGGCCGGCTACGCCAGCCAACCGGGCGAGGTCGTGAACTACGTGGAGAACCACGACAACCAGACGCTGTTCGACAACAACGTCTACAAGCTGCCACTGGACACCAGCCGCGAGGATCGCGCCCGGGTGCAGATGCTTGGGGCGGCCATCAACGCCTTCAGCCAGGGCATTGCCTATTTCCACGCCGGCATCGACACTCTGCGTTCGAAATCGCTGGACCGTAACAGCTTCGATTCCGGCGATTGGTTCAATCGCATCGACTGGAGTTACCGCGACAATTACTTCGGCACCGGCCTGCCGCCCGGCCAGGACAATGGCAAGGATTACCGCCTGATGCGACCGCTGCTGGAAGATCCGCGCTTCAAACCGGCGGCGGATGACATCGCATTCGCCCGCGACGCGTTTCGCGACCTGTTGCGCATCCGCGCCAGCTCGAAACTGTTCCGCCTGGATGACGCGAACGCCATCAAGCAGCGACTGACGTTCCACAACACCGGTTTGCAGCAGAATCCACGAGTCATCGTCGGCCACCTGGACGGCGCCAATTTCGACGGCGCCGGGTTCAGGGAGTTGCTCTACTTTGTGAACGTCGACCAGATGGCGCAATCGCTCGTCCTGCCGGCAGAGCAGGACAAGAACTACACTTTGCATCCGGTACATCTCGCTCCGGCAGCAGCGGACAAACGTCCGGCAGCGCAGGCTCGCTACGAATCCGCTACTGGCCGCTTTACTGTTCCGGCGCGAACCGCGCTGGTTTACGTGGTGAATTGAATATGCAAGCGCGATCCGGCAATCCGGCCCAGCTACACGACACCCTGTTGCTATTTGGCGCAACCGGCGACCTGTCGCAGCGTTACCTGTTTCCCTCGCTGATCCACCTGCTCCGCGACCGGCTGTTGCCGCCCGATTTCCGGGTCGTCGCGATCGGCCGGCAGGACCACGACGAGGAAGGCTTTCGTGCCTGGCTGCGCGTACAGCTCGGCAGCGAGGCAGCGCGCAACCGCGAAGCGTTCGAGGACCTGCTCACGCGAACGCATTATATTTCGGTCGACCTGAGCGACAGCGCGACCATGGCCGCCGCGCTGTCGCGCTACGCCGATCGCCCGTGCGTGAGCTACCTGGCCATCCCGCCCGATCTGTTCGTGCCGACCTGCGAAGGACTGCGGGCCGCCGGGCTGCTGACCGCGCCATCGCGGCTGGTGCTGGAAAAGCCGATCGGCCATGACCTGGCCTCGTCGCGTACGATCAACAGTACCTTGCGCAGCTTCCTGGACGAGTCGCGCATCTTCCGCATCGATCATTACCTGGGCAAGGCGCCGGTGCAGAACCTGCTGGCCTTGCGCTTCGGCAACACGCTGATGGAAGCGGTCTGGCACAACCGCTGGATCGAATCGGTCGACATCTTGGTCGCGGAGACCGCCGGCGTGGACGGCCGCGAGGGCTATTACGCGCAGTACGGCGCACTGCGCGACATGGTGCAGAACCACATGCTGCAGTTGCTGGCGCTGATCGCGATGGAGCCGCCGAGCTCGCTGGATGCCGACAGCGTGCGCGACGAAAAACGCAAGGTGCTGCGCGCGCTGCGACCGATGACCGCCGCAGACGTGGCTGTCGACAGCGTGCGCGGCCGATACCAGGCCGGCGTGGTCGACGGTCGCGCGGTGCCCGGATTCACCCACGCCAGCGACATCGAAACGTTTGTCGCGCTGCGCGCGCGCATCGATAACTGGCGCTGGGCCGGCGTTCCCTTTCGGCTGGTCACCGGCAAGCGGCTTGCGCAGCGGACCACCGAGGTGGTGGTGTCGTTCAAGCCGGTATCGCACTGGTTGTTCGATCGCCCGCCCAGCGAAGGCGCTGTACCCAATCGTCTGGTGATGCAACTGCAGCCGGAAGAAAACATCGAGCTGGGACTGATGGGCAGCCTGGCCGCGCCCGAATGGGGCGGCACCGAATTGCAGCCGTTGTCGCTGGACCTGTCGATGGCCGCCACGCCGCAGCGACGCATCGCTTACGAGCGCCTGTTGCTCGATGCCTTGCACGGCAACCAGGTGTTGTTCGTCACCGGTGAGGAAGTCGAAGCCGCCTGGTCCTGGATCGACAGCATCAGCGAAGCCTGGCGGGTCGCATCGGTGCCGGCGCAAGCCTATCCTGCCGGTTCCTGGGGACCGGCGGACGCCGCCGACTTGCTTCCCGTCACCGTGCCCGCATCGAAACGGCCATTGAAGAACTCATGACCCCTTCCCTAGCGCTACTTGCCGATATCGGTGGCACCAATGCCCGCTTCGCGCTCGCCGATTGCCGGCGTCGCGCGCCGCTCCTGGTCGAGAGTTTGCGTCAATTCGAAGTCGCGGATTTTGCCTCGCTGGCCCACGCTGCCCGGCATTATCTGGATGCCGTGCCGATGCCCGGCGCCCAGCCGGAATTTGCGGTGTTCGCCATCGCCGGCCGCATCGATGGCGACGAGGCGCGCATCACCAACCATCCGTGGGTGATCTCCTGCTCTGCCACGAAGCACGCCCTCGGGCTGGAAAGCCTGCGCCTGGTCAACGATTTCGCCGCGCAGGCGATGGCCATCGAACTATTGACCGGCGATGACCTCGTGGTGATCGGTGACGCGCCGTGGCTGCCGCCGTCGGCGGTCTCCGGCACCTATGCGGTGCTCGGTCCGGGCACTGGCTTGGGCGTGAGTTCGCTGATCGTTCGCGACGGTCGGTGCATCGCTTTGGAGACCGAAGGCGGCCACGTCAGCTTTGCCGCCGGCACGCCGGAAGAAGCGGAGATCCTGCAGTGCCTTTCCCGCCGCTTCGGCCGCGTCTCCAACGAGCGCCTGATCAGCGGCGGCGGCCTGGTCAACATTCACATGGCATTGAGCGAGCTTGCGGGCGAAGCGGCGCCGGCGCTACAGCCTCAGGAGATCACCGCCGGCGCGGCACGCGGCGATGCGCGCTGCCGTCGCGCCATCGACGTGTTCTGCGCCGTGTTCGGCGCCATCGCCGGCGATTTGGCGCTGACGCTGGGCGCTTGGGACGGCGTTTTCCTGACCGGTGGCCTGGTGCCAAAGCTGCTGCCGGATCTGCAGCTGCCCTCGTTTCGACAACGATTCGAAGCCAAGGGACGTTTCGCAGCGGCCATGGCGCGCGTGCCCACGATCGCCGTTGTGCATCCGCACGCCGGATTGCTCGGCGCGGCCGCTTTCGCGCTGCAGGATGCGACGCTGCGACACGTGGCGGTACAGGTCCCCTGATGTCGGGCCTCGGCAAATCGGAGCTGACATCGCCTCCCGTCTTTCATGCGCATGGCGACGTCGGCCAGTGGGTTGCCGCCGCTGTGGCAGACACGATTGCCGCGTTGCGGAATGACTTGGACAAGACTGGCCGCGCGCGGCTGCTGGTCTCCGGAGGCACCACGCCAGGGCCGGTTTACCGTGCGTTGGCGAAGCAGCCGTTCGATTGGGCTAAAGTCGAAATCGCCCTGGTCGATGAGCGCTGGCTGCCGGGCGGCGACCCAGGCATCAACGCGCACCTGATCCGGGAATCCTTGCTCACCGACCATGCGGCGGCGGCGCGTTTCCAACCGATGATTACGTCCAACAGAAATCTCGACGAAGCCGTGCGCGCAGCCAACGACGCAGCGGCGCCGGCGAGCGTGGCGCTGCTCGGCATGGGGCCCGACGGCCACACGGCGTCGTTGTTTCCCCGTATGCGCGGTCTCGCCGACGCGCTAGCCAGCGCTGCCGATTACGTCGAGGTCGATGCCAGCGGATGTCCCGGAGCCGGTCCGTGGTCGCGCCGGATCAGCCTGACGCCCGCGGGTTTGGCGAAGACCGCCGTGCGCATCCTGCTCATTCGCGGCGAACAGAAGCGCGTTGTCGTTCAGCGCGCGCTGGAAGGCGCCGACCCGGGCGAATTGCCCATTCGCATGGTTTTCTCATTGCCGGGTGCGCCCCTGCAAGTCCATTGGTGCCCATAAACGATGCCACTCCAGCCCCGACTCTGTGAGGTCACCGAACGCCTGCGCGAGCGCAGCCGGCGCAGCCGCGAAGCGTATCTGCAAAGCATCGAGACGGCGCACCGGGACGGCCCGCTGCGCAAGCGCCTGAGCTGCGGCAACCTCGCCCATGCCTTCGCTGCGTCCGGCAGCGACAAGCCACGCTTGAAGGGCAGCGTGACGCCAAACCTGGGCATTGTCAGCGCCTACAACGACATGCTGTCGGCGCACCAGCCGTTCGAAAACTACCCGGAGCTGATTCGTGCCGCGGCGCGCGCACGCGGCGCCACCGCGCAAGTTGCCGGCGGCGTGCCGGCGATGTGTGACGGCGTCACCCAGGGCCGTCCGGGGATGGAGCTTTCGCTGTTTTCGCGCGATGTCATTGCGCAGGCAACGGCAATCGCGCTCAGCCACGACATGTTCGATGCCGCGATCTGCCTGGGCGTCTGCGACAAGATCGTGCCCGGCCTGCTGATCGGTGCGTTGGCGTTCGGCCATCTGCCCGTGGTGTTCGCGCCGGCCGGCCCGATGACGCCGGGGTTGTCCAATCGCGAGAAAGCGGCGGTGCGCGAGCGCTTCGCCGCCGGCCTGGCCTCGCGTGAGGAATTGCTCGAAGCGGAGTCCGGTTCCTACCACGGGCCCGGCACGTGCACGTTCTACGGCACGGCGAATTCCAACCAGGTACTGCTTGAGGCGATGGGCCTGCAGCTGCCGGGAACGTCGTTCGTCAATCCGGGCACGCCACTGCGGGCCGCGCTAACCGAAGCCGCCGCTGCCCGCGCGCTGGAGATCACCGCACTCGGCGATGATTACCGGCCGATCGGCCGACTGGTTGACGAGCGTTCCATCGTTAACGCAATCGTCGCCCTGATCGCTACCGGCGGCTCGACCAATCACACCATCCACTGGCTCGCGGTCGCCCGCGCCGCCGGCATCCTGCTGAGCTGGGACGACATCGATCAATTGGCGCAAGGCGTGCCCCTGCTCGCGCGGATCTATCCGAACGGCGCGGCCGATGTAAATCGGTTTGCCGCCGCAGGTGGCAGCGCGCTGGTATTTCGCGAGTTGATCGATGCCGGCTGGTTGCATGTCGAAGTGCCAACGATCGTTGGCGACAGCTTGCACGCATACACCACCGAGCCGCGCTTCGTGGATGGCGTGCTTAGCCCGGTGCCGGGCATTGAACATAGCGCCGACGAAGAGGTGATCCGGCCGGCGGCGCGCCCGTTCGAGGCCAACGGCGGATTGCGTTTACTCACCGGCAACCTGGGGCGCGCGATGATCAAGCTTTCCGCGATCGCCCCCGAACACCGACGCATCGAAGCGCCTGCAGTTGTGGTCGACAATCCGCAGGCGCTGAACAAGCTGCACGCCGCCGGCGTGTTGCCACGCGATTTCGTCGCCGTGGTCCGCTTCCAAGGACCGCGCGCCAACGGCATGCCGGAGATGCACAGCCTTACGCCCTTGCTCGGCATGTTGCAGAACCAGGGCCGGCGCGTCGCCTTGGTTACCGATGGCCGGCTGTCGGGCGCGTCGGGCAAGATTC
>JBAZBG010000138.1:0-6266 GCA_041671585.1 Arenimonas sp.
CACCGTACGAGGCACAGGAGGGCGAGTTCGTCAGCATCCTTGCCGCGCTCAAGGAGGGCCTGGCGCGCTGGCCCACCGGCATGTTCGCCGTGTGGTATCCGATCAAGCAGCGGCGGACGCTGCTGCCGTTCCTGCGCAAGGCGGCGCTGCTGCCGTGCAAATCTGCGCTGATCGCCGAGATTCTGGTGCGTCCCGACGATTCGCCGCTGCGCTTGAATGGCAGCGGCATGCTGGTCATCAACCCGCCCTACCAGCTCGACCAGGAACTGGCGCCGGCGTTGCCGGTGCTGGCCCGCCTGATGGGCGACAAGCATCACAGCTCCTCGCTGCAATGGATCAAGAAAGAGTCCCCTTGAAAACGATGTCGTCCTCGACGCGAATACTGCTCAGCCTGATAGTCGGCCTGGCAATGGGTATCGCGCTCGCTGCTGCCGCACCCGCCTGGCTGGATACGCCAGTCGCCATTGCCGAGCCCATCGGCCGTCTGTGGCTGGACGCATTGCGGATGACCATCGTTCCGTTGGTTTTCTCGCTGCTGGTCACCGGCATCGCATCGACGGCAGCGACGGCGTCCGCCGGCGGGCTGGCGGCGCGCACACTGCTGCTGTTCGCGGTTGTGCTGTTTGTTTCTGCACTGTTCGGGGAAGCCGCCACCGGCGCGTTCCTCGCCGTGTGGCCGATTCCGCCGGCCGCCGCGGATGCCATGCGCGCAAGTCTGGCGACGGGGGGAGCGCTGCTACCGGCAGCGGCCTCTGTCTCCGACTGGCTAGGCGCGATCATGCCGACCAATCCGATCAAGGCGGCGGCCGACGGCGACATGCTGCCGCTGGTGATTTTCGCCCTGATCTTCGGTTTCGCCGTGACCCGCATCCAGCAGCAGCAGCGCAAGACACTCACCGATTTCTTCCAGGCGGTACTCGACACCATGCTGGTGATCGTGCACTGGGTCATTTGGGTCGCGCCAGTGGGCGTGTTCGCACTGGCTTTCGTAGTCGGCGCCCGCGCCGGCATCGCCGCGGCTGGCGCGCTGGCGCACTACCTGATCCTGCTGGTGGCGATCCAGGCGCTGCTGATCGCGTTGATCTATCCGCTGACGGTCTTGTTCGCGCGCCTGCCCCTGCACCAGTTCGCCCGCGCCGTCGCCCCGGCACAGGCGGTCGCGGCCAGCACGCAATCCTCGCTGGCCTCCTTGCCGGCGATGATCGGGGCCGCCCAGCGACTGCGCATCGCAGCGCCGGTCAGCGCTCTGGTGCTGCCGTTGGCGGTATCGGTCTTCCGGATCACCGGCCCGCCGGCGAACCTGGCCGTCGTGCTCTATTCCGCGTCCTTGTTCGGAGTCGACTTGTCGCTCGGCCAGTTCATCGCCGGGGCGGCGATCGCCGTGGTGATGAGCTTCGCCGCGGTTGGCCTGCCCGGGCAGATTTCGTTTTTCACATCGATCGTGCCGATCTGCGTGATCATGGGCGTGCCGGTAGGCGCTTTGCCGCTGTTGTTGGCGGTCGAGACCGTGCCGGACATTTTCCGTACCATCGGCAACGTGACGGCCGACGTTGCGGCGACGGCGGTCATGGCCCGCCATGCAGAAGCCGCGGGAACCGATCCAGCGCCGGGAGAGGGCAGTTGAATACCAACTTCGTGCTGGTGGATTTCGAGAATGTGCAGCCGAGCAACATGGGCCTGCTCAAGGGCGGGCCGTTCAAGATCAAGGTTTTCCTCGGCGCCAGCCAGGCCAAGATTTCGCTGGAAATGGCCCAGGCGTTGCAGACCTTCGGCGACGACGCCGAATACATCCAGGTCGTGGGCAGCGGCAAGGATGCCCTGGATTTCCACATCGCCTACTACATCGGAAAACTTGCCGCGGAGAATCCCGGCGCAAGTTTCTCGATCATCTCCAGGGATACCGGTTTCGATCCACTGGTCAAACACCTGAAAGCCAGGCACATCGACTGCAAGCGGTCGGCCTCGGTGGCCGACATCCCGCACATAAAGCATCCGACCCTGTCGCCGGCAAAGACCATCCCGCGCGTGCCCACGGCGGAATCCAGACCCGTCGCCAAGCCTGCTGCGGCGGCCAAGGGCAAGGTCGCAGCCAAACCCGCGCCTCGGGTACCGGCCGCCCCGGTCGACGCCGCTCGCCTGGATGCGGTGCTCGACAACCTGACGAAACGGAAACGGGGGCTCCCGGCGACCGTGAAAACGCTGCGCTCGACCATCCAGTCGCTATTCAAACCAGCGCTCGGCGAGCCGGAACTGGATGCAATCCTCATCGCACTCGGCAAGCGCGGGAAGATCCGGATCGTCGACAAGAAGGTGAGCTATGCGCTCGGCTGAGCCGTCGACCAATTGCGGCATCCGGGCGCTGCTCTGCCTGTGTCTGTCGGCGTTCGCGCCACTGGCTGCCGGCAATGCCGTGGATGCTCCATCCGCGCCGGTGGAGCGCCGCATCGCCATCACCATCGACGACCTTCCCTGGGCGACCTTGGGGGACGTCGCACCGCCGACGCTGGCGCAATACCACGCGCGTCTGATCGCCGCGCTGAGCGCCGCCAAGGTCCCGGTGGTCGGCTTCGTCAACGAGGGCAAGCTGGTGTCGGGCGACAAGGTCGACACCACGCGCGTGCATTTGTTGCGCGACTGGACCAAGGCGGGATTCGACCTGGGCAACCACACGTACAGCCACGCCGACTTGCACGCCGTCGGAATGGAAGCCTACCAGGCGGACATCCTGCGCGGCGAAACCTTCCTGCGGCCCTTGCTGGCGGAACAGGAGAAGAAGCCGGTCTGGTTCCGCCACCCCTACCTGCGCGCGGGTCGCAGCGCCGAGGACAAGGCGACACTGAAGGCTTTCCTCGACGAGCACGGCTATCGCATCGCGCCGGTCACCGTCGATACATCGGACTGGGTCTGGGCGGCCGCCTATCGCAAATCGCTTGCCGCCGACGACCAGGCAACATTACAAAAGCTGCGCGAGGAGTACGTGCAGTACATGCTGGCCAAGATCGATTACTTCGAGCGGCAATCGATCCAGCTACTCGGTTACAACCTGCCGCAAATCCTGCTGATGCATGCCAACGAGCTCAATGCCGACACCTATGCCGAGCTGATTGCCGGTATCCGCAAATCCGGCTATGCGTTCATCGCGCTGGAAGACGCCTTACGCGACCCAGCGTACCTGCGCGCCGATGCCTACACCGGTAAATGGGGACCAAGCTGGATCCATCGATGGGCGATCGGTGAGGGTCGGCCGAAAGAATTCTTCGCCGGCGAGCCGAAGACGGCACCCTGGGTAATGGAGTTGGCTGGCGTCGACTCGGAGTAAGGTCGCTGGGTTGCCGCCGGCATCGCCGTCCGCCAACCCGGCGATGCGCCGGACTTTCAAGGTTCCGCTGTCTGCGCCGTGCTGGCCTGCCCGCCGCCGCGCGCCGCGGCGCGCGCCGCATACATTTCTCCATCGGCACGGGCGATGGTTGCCGCAAGTGGTTCTTCGCCTTCACGCAAGGCGGTGCCAATGGAAAACGCGCACGGCGCTTGCGTCGCGTCCTGCCTGAGCCGGCGCGCCGTAGCCTGCAGCGTTTCGGCATCGGAACGGGCAAGCAATACGACAAATTCGTCGCCGCCAAGCCGGACCACGGCATCGTCGGCGCGCACCCGGTGGAAAAGATACTGGGCGATCTCGATCAACACGTGGTCGCCGCGGTCATGGCCCTGGGTGTCGTTGACCTGCTTGAAATGGTCCAGGTCGACGCTGATCGCCGCCCATCGTTCGTTGGGCCGGTGGCCGACTTCGAATATTTCCAGTTGCCGCCGGTTGTAGCTGCCGGTCAGCGCGTCGCGCACGCTTTGTTCGTGCAGCACGCGCGTCTCGTGGATCTGGTCGGTGACATCGACGGCGTTGCCGACCACGTAGGCCCGGCCGTCCTTCGGCGCGGACAATCGCGAGCTGTAGCGCCAATGACGATGGTCGCCCTGGCCGGAACGAATCAGGAACACGCCCTGATCCTCGCCGTCGGCCTGGATCCGGGCCAGGTAGTTGGCGAAGGTGTCACGGCCGCCTCGCGGCTGGAAGTCGCCGAGCGAGCGGCCGATCAACGCCTCTGCTGGCTGGCCCAGTGCCTGCGCCGTGGCCGGATTCACCAGCACCAGCCGCCCGTTGAGGTCATGCAGGAAGACGAAGCCCGCGCTCAGGTTGAGCAAGTCGTAGGCCCTTGCCTCGCTCTCGCGCAACAAGGCCAGGGTTGACTGCAAGCGCCCGTTGGAGCGCCGCTGCAGGATGAAGAACACGCTGAGCACCACTAGTAGCGCCACCACGGAGACGGTCGTCCATTGCGATTGCCGGTTGCGCAGGGCAAGCGCCAGCTCGCGTTCGCGCGCCAGGGCAGCTTCATCCTCGAGGCGGCGCACCTCGAATTCGCGCTCGGCGTACTTCAGGCGCGCGTCGAAGTCGTCAGCGGCCTTGGCGCGGTCGCTGGCTTCGATTTCGGCGTCGATTTCCAGAAAGCGCAAGGCCATGGGATCGACGTCGGAGCGCGCTTGTTTCTGGTCGATGGCCAGGCGCAGCAAGGTGCGCAGTACGCGCAGTTCGTCCCGCTTCAGGCCCAGCGAACGGAACGACTGGTAGGCGGTCTGCAGTTCGCGCCGCGCGCCGGCTTCGTCGCCGCTGTCGAGCGCGGCCAGACCGAGCACTTCATGGCCCATGCCGTTGAGTTGCGAATTCTTCAGGCGTTTGGCCAGTTCGAGCACCCTTTCGCCGCTGCGCACCTGGGTTGCGACATCGCCTTTCTCGCGCGCAATCCGCGCCGCTCCGAACAAGAGCTCGGCGCTGAGCTTGGGATCGTCGAAGCGTTCGGCCAGCTCGTTGGCGCGCTGCAAACTTTCGTTGGCGGCTTCGGCCTGGCCGATGTGTCCCTGCGCACGGGCCAGGTTGCGCAGCAGGCGCACTTGCATCGGCAGCGCCTGATCGCCCGACAATACCGCCAGTCCGCGCTGGGAGTACTCGGCCGCCAGCGCATGCTTGCCAAGCGAATGACTGAGCGAGGAGTACGCCAGAAATACATCCGCCGACAACTCCGGCGATGGCGAGCTCTTGAGCAGCAGTTCGGCCTGACCGAGCAGTTCTTCGCCACGGCTGAAATCCTGGATCGCCATCAGCGCGCGGCTTTCCGCGATCAGGGCGCGCACCAGCAGGATTGGCTGCGATGCCGCCTGGGCCGCACTGCGCGCCGCGAAGCCCGAGGCGCGCTGGCACGGCCAATCGGCGATCACGCGGCAGGCATTCGCCTTGGCCAGGAACAGCAGCGCCAACTCGCGGGAGTCGCCTGCTTTCCGAGCGACTTCGATCAAGGCCGGCAACTGCTCGAGCACCTGCTCCGGCTGGCGCAAGGCTTGCAGCTCAAGCGGATGGCGGGGCAGCGACGAGTCCTCCGCGGCCGGCTCGTCGGCAAGCACCGGCGACGCGCACAGGCACGAGACCAACGCCAGCAGCAGGGCCAGCAGCAGGGCCAGCAGGAGATTCGAACCGGCAAGCAACCCTCGCTTGTACACGCGCATCTTCCCCATTAATCCGAGTCGTCGGGCTCGAAGAAACTCCAGCGGATATCCGGGAATGCGGCCTTCAGCGCCACTTCGACCTGGTTGATGCGATTGATGCTGATGGCGGTGGCGGCGTCGGAGTCGGCCAGCTCGGCTTGCACTGCCACCATGACGTCGTTGCCCATCTGCAGGGTGATCAGGTTGAACACACTCTTGATCTCGGGGCGCTCGCTGATGAATTTCCTGATGGCCTCGCGCTGCACCGGCTCCACGCTTTGCCCGATCAGCATCGCCTTGATCTCGACCGAGATGAAGATGGCGACGACGATCAGCAACAGACCAATGCCCAGCGTGCCGATCGCATCGTAGACTGGATTGCCGGTGATCATCGTTGCCACCACCGCCAGCAAGGCGAACACCAGGCCCAGCAGAGCGGCCAGATCCTCACCGAAGATCACCACCAGCTCGGCCTGGCGGCTCTCGCGAAACCAGCGCCAGAGGTTTTGGCTACCGCGAGCCTTGTTCACTTCCAGCAGGCAGGCGCGCATCGACACGCTCTCGGCGATGATGCCGAATGTGAGTACGCCGATCGCGATCCACGGGTGGCTCAAGCCTTCGGTGGCATGCAGCTTGTGCCAACCCTCGTACAGCGAAAACATGCCGCCGACCGAGAACAGCATCAGGGCGACCAGGAACGACCAGAAATAGATCTCCTTGCCGTAGCCCAGCGGGTAGTC
>JBAZBG010000139.1:0-1633 GCA_041671585.1 Arenimonas sp.
TTTCGTCTGCGCGAGGAGCATCTGTTGGCCGAATTGATGCCTGGACGTGGCCAGGTCATCGCCACCGGCGGTGGCGCCGTGCTTTCACCAGCCACGCGCGAGCTGCTGCGCCGGCGCGGCTTCGTCGTCTACCTCAAGCTCGGCATCGCCGAACAGCTCGAGCGCCTTGCCCGCGACCACACGCGCCCGCTGCTGGCCGTGGCCGACCGGCAGCAGACGCTCGAATCCCTGGCCGCGGAGCGCAACCCGCTGTACGAAACACTGGCCGACCTAGTCATCGACTGCAATCGTCTGGCGGTCGGCACGGCGAGCAACCGGCTGTGCGCGCAACTGCAGGCGCACTGGCAGCGTGAGGAAGCGGCATGAGCGAATCGATCGCAGTAGCACTCGGCGAGCGGGCCTACCAGGTGCAAGTCGGCGCCGGCTTGCTCGACGACAACCCGCTGAGCCCCCATGTCCGCGGCCGGCATGCGCTGGTCGTGACCGACGCCAATGTCGCTCCGCTGTATCTGGCCAAGGTGCAGGCGGCGCTGTCCGACAAGACGGTGCAAGTGGTCGTGCTACCCGCGGGCGAGCAGGAAAAGAACCTGCAACGCTTCGGCGAATTGATGGCAGCGCTCGCGGCCATGGGCGCCAGCCGCGATGTCACCGTGATCGCCCTGGGCGGCGGGGTGATCGGCGACCTGGCCGGATTTGCCGCGGCGTGCTGGATGCGCGGCGTGCGCTTCGTGCAACTGCCAACGACCTTGCTGGCCATGGTCGACTCCTCGGTAGGCGGCAAGACCGCGGTCGACCTGCCCAGCGGCAAGAACCTGGTCGGCGCGTTTCACCAGCCCGCCGCCGTCATTGCCGATACCCGCACGCTCGACACCTTGCCCGAACGCGAATTGCGCGCGGGCCTTGCCGAAGTGGTCAAGTACGGCGCCATCGTCGACGCCGGCTTTTTCGCCTGGCTGGAAGCACACGTCGACGCATTGCTGCTGCGCGACGCCAAGAGCCTGCAGCACGCCATCGCGGTGAGTTGCCGGCACAAGGCCGGCATCGTCGTCCGTGACGAGACCGAGCAGGGCGAGCGCATGCTGCTCAACTTCGGCCACAGCTTCGGCCACGCCATCGAAACCGAGCAAGGCTACGGCGGCTTGTTGCATGGCGAGGCGGTGGCCGTTGGCATGGTGCTGGCGGCAAGGCTGTCGACCAGCCTGGGCCGTGCGCCGGCGGTGGACGCGGACCGCCTGCAAATGCTGCTGAACCGATTCGGCCTGCCGACCACGGTGCCGGGAGACTTGCGCGCGCCTGCGCTGCTCGAACGCATGCGCCTGGACAAGAAAGCCGTTTCCGGCGCGCTACGCCTCATCCTCTGGCGCGGCATCGGCCGCGCCGAAGTCGCCCGCAACATCCCCGACCCCGCCCTCCTCCTCGCCCTCTCCTAACCCACGCCCTTGTGGGAGCGGCTGACCAGACATTCGTCTGTTAAAGACCAGCCGCGATGCTTTTCGGCTCTTCTATTCACCGCCCAGAACCACCGCGCGGCCGCCGGGGACCGGGGCTTATGAGCCGCGTCCAGGAAAAAACATCCTGTTTTTTACTGGCCGACGCTCCTGGCGTCCTGCCCCGCTCTGCTCATAAGCCCCGG
>JBAZBG010000139.1:1733-6256 GCA_041671585.1 Arenimonas sp.
AAGGTGTCGCTGAAGAAGGAGCAGTTTCTCGAACAGGACGCCGCCTTGCGCGCCTTCGAGAAAGCCCGCGATGCCCAGCTCAAACGCGGCTTCCAGGTGATGTTCGCCCAGGGCGCGAACGCGCCGCAATGAAATTGACGCCAAAGGAATTGTCTTGACCCAGAACAACGATCGCTTCCTGCGCGCGCTTCGCCGCGAACCGGTGGACGCCACGCCGGTCTGGCTGATGCGCCAGGCCGGGCGCTACCTGCCCGAGTACCGCGCCACGCGCGCCAAGGCCGGCAGCTTCATGGGCCTGGCCACCAATCCGGAGCTGGCCTGCGAAGTCACCCTGCAACCGCTGGCGCGCTTCGAGCTTGACGCCGCGATTCTGTTTTCCGACATCCTCACCATTCCCGACGCGATGGGCCTGGGCTTGTCATTCGCCGAGGGCGAAGGCCCGCGCTTTGCGCGGCCGGTGCGCAACGCCGCCGATGTCGACCGGCTCGCGGTACCGGACATGGAAGGCGAGCTGCGCTATGTCATGGATGCCCTGCGCCTGATCCGTCGCGAGCTGGACGGCCGGGTGCCGCTGATCGGTTTTTCCGGCAGCCCGTGGACGCTGGCCTGCTACATGATCGAAGGCGGCGGCAGCGACAATTTTTCCAGAATCAAGGCGATGGCTTTCAGCGAGCCGGCGCTGTTGCACCGCGTGCTGGCCGTGGTCACCGACGCGGTGATCGCCTACCTCAGCGCACAGCGCGCCGCCGGCGCGCAGGCGCTGATGGTGTTCGACACCTGGGGCGGCGTGCTGGCGCCACATCATTACCGCGAATTTTCGCTGCCCTATCTGACCCGCATCGCCCGCGAGTTCGCCCGCGGCGAAGGTATCGACCGCACACCGCTGATCCTGTTCGGCAAGGGCAATGCCCCGTACCTGGAAGAACTGGCGGCGAGCGGCGCGGAAGGCGTCGGCGTCGATTGGCTGGTGTCGCTGGAAGAAGCACGGCGCCGCACCGGCGACCAGGTCGCGCTGCAGGGCAACCTGGATCCGGCAATGCTTTATGCCTCGCCCGAGGCAATTCGTCGCGAAGTAAAACGCACGCTGGAAAGTTACGGCCGCGGCTCCGGTCACGTGTTCAATCTCGGTCACGGCCTGTCACCGGACATGGATCCCGCCAACGTCAAGGTGCTGGTCGACGCCGTGCACGAATTCAGTCGGCCGTTGCACGGCTGACTCAGGCGGGGACGCTCGCTCCGTTCGCGCGTAGTTCCGCGAGCACTTGCTCGATCTTGTCCTGCAGTAGCTGGCTGGTTACCGGCTTGCGCAAGAAGCCATGCATGCCGGCGGCCAGGGCCAGCGGCTCGGCCTGGGAATCGGCGCGCGCCGTCAGTGCGACCAGCGCCAGCGTTTGTCCCTGGCTGCGAATGATGCGCGCCAGTTCCAGGCCATCCAGTCCGGGCAGATCCAGATCGAGGAACGCCAGGTCGAAGCGCGACGTCGACAACTCGGTCAACGCCGCCAGCGCCTGCGCAGCGCGCACGACCTGGTACCCGAGCGATTCCAGCAAGCCGGTGATCACTTCGGCGACAGTGTCGTCGTCTTCCACGATCAGGATGCGCATGCCGTCCACCTGACGCGGTGTCTTGCGTGGCGTCGGACGAATGAGTTCATCCGCGTCGGCGCCGGCCAACGGCAGGAGCACGCGGAAACTGGTGCCGCGACCGACCTGGCTCTGCACGTCGATACGTCCGTTCATCGCTGTCGCCAGCTCCTGGCAGATGGCCAGTCCCAGGCCACTTCCGCCATGGCGCAGTTCCGTCCGCAAGCCATCGGCCTGTTCGAAACGCTGGAACAATCGCGTCAACTGTTCGGCCGTCATCCCCGCGCCGGTGTCGGTGATTTCCAGCAGCAAGCCATTCGGCGTCGCCGCGCTGCGCAGCGCCACCTCGCCGTTGTCGGTGAACTTGATCGCGTTGCTACCCAGGTTGAGCAGGATCTGCCGGACGCGGCCGACATCGCCGCGCAACACGCGCGGCGTGCCCGGCGCGCGTTGCAGCGAGAAGTGCAGCTGCTTGTGCTGCGCCAGGGGTTGCAGCAGGGCCGCGGTTTCATCGAGCAATTGGTGCAGGTCGAATGCCGCGTCATCCAGCGTCAGCTTGCCGGCCTCGATGCGCGCCAGGTCCAACGCATCGTTGACCAGACGCAGAAGATGGTCGCCGGCGCGCTGGATGGCAACGACCTGCGAGCGCTGCTTTGGTTCCAGCCTGCCGGCCTGCAGCAGTTCGGCCATGCCGAGCACGCCAGTCAGCGGCGTGCGTATCTCGTGGCCGAGCGTGGCCAGGAACTGCGTCTTCGCCGCGGAGCCCTGGTCGCTGAGCTGACGGCGATGTTCGCGCAGGTGTTCCGCGTGCCGGTTGCGCAGGCGAAGCCGATACTCGCGCGCCGCCAGCCACAGCAGCAGCAAGAGCGCCAGGCCCCAGACTGCCAGCGCCCAGGGTCGCCGCCACCAAGGCGCGTCGACCCGCAGCTGGAAGCCGCGCGACGGCGACCACACGCCCTCGGCATTGCTCGCAGCGATCTCCATCCGATAGTCGCCCGGTTCCAGCCGGGAAAATTCCCGCTCGCCGAGGGCGCCAACATCGACCCAGTCGGCGTCATAACCATGCAACCAGAAACGATAACGATGGGCACCAGGATCGGCGAAGGAGAGCAGGCGCGCGGTGACGTGCAGGTCGCGGTCGTCGGGACCGAGCGTGAGTGTTTCACCTCCGGTCGGCAGCGAAACCAGGTCTTCCTCGCGGCGCAGGGTAATGGCATCCAGCGTCAGTCGCGCGGTCGCACGACTGGCGCGAATGCGCGCCGGGTCGAACAGCACAAGGCCTTCATTGGTGCTGGCAAGCCCAAGCCCCTGCGGCAACATCAGCGGCGGCTGCATCTGGAATTCCTGGCTCGGCAAGCCATCGCGCACGCCGAACACACGCAAGCGCCCGCCGAGCGGGTCGTAGCGCAGCAGGCCGCGCGCGGTCGTCAGCCACACCGCGCCGCTACGGTCCGCGAGCACGCCACCCGATTGCACCGCCGGCAAGCCGGCATCCGCGCCAACATCGATGAATCGGGCGAGCGCCGCGCCGTCCCAGCGGTACGCTTCCAGCGCGCCCATGCGATGCAGCCAGAGTGTGTCGGGTGCAACGAAGGCAAAACCGTAGACGTGATCGGCCGGCGCGCCAGGAATCTCGTCGAAGCGTTCGTCGCGCCCATTCCAACGGCGCAAACCCTTCGGTCCGGCGATCCACACGCCGCCATCGGGGCCGGCAGCCAACTGTTCCTGCTCGGGACTGTCGACGCCCTTGCCGTCCGGCGGCGCGAAGCTATGCACCACGCGACCGTCGTGATCGCGCGCCTGGAGGCCGCCGCCGTAGGACGCCAGCCAAAGCAGGCCATCGGCCGATTCCGTCATCAGTTGCACCGGCCCGGGCAACAACGGCTGCTCGCCTTCGCCGATGCGCCAGTGGCGCATGCTGCCCGCATCCAGGTCCAGGCGACTCAAGCCTTGCGAATGGCCCAGCCAGATACTGCCGTCGCTGCGTTCGAGCACCGACCACAGGCGCGTGTTCGGCAACTGAGCACTGGTATCGAAAACATGTTCGACGTGGCCGCTCGCCGGGTCCAGGCTGTCGATGACGCCGCCCGCGCCGACCAACCATACCCGGCCATCGCTACCCAGCGAGCTGCCGCGCACCGGCACCGTCGACAGGCTGCTGTCGCCATTGTCCTTGCCAAATACCGCGAAGTGCCGCCATCCGGCGGGCAGGCGCAGCAGCCCGTTGCCTTCGGTGGCGAACCAGAGTCCGCCTTCCTCGTCTTCCAGGCTCATCGATATCGAGTAGCTGCCGGCGGCGTTGTCGCGCAAGGCATCGAGCGCGCCGTTGCGCTCGCGCGCCAGGCCGCGGCGCGTGGCAATCCAGCGGGTGCCGCCACGGTCGCGCAACACCGAGGTGACTCCGGGATCGGGCAACTGCGAGCGCCACGCCGGTTGCTCCATGCGGCCGTCAGCCAGACGATGGTCCAGGCCGCGATTGGTGCCGATCCACAAGCTGCCGTCGCTCTCGGCGGACAGGCTGAAAACAGCGGCGCCGCTGAGCTGGTCGGACGCGACTAGGGCAAAGTGCTTGCCGGTCCAGCGCGCCAGCCCCTGGGTGGTGCCGACCCAGAGTTCCCCGCGACTATCGACGGCCAGCGCCATCACGTTTTCCGCCGGCAAGCTACCCGGATCATTCGCCACGGGCAGAAAGCGCGTCAGCCGCTCCTGGCGATCGAGCCGATACAGCCCGCCACCGAAGGTGCCGAACCACAGACAGCCGTCCGGTGTCTCCGCGATCGCCCAGACGTCGTCGCTGATCATCAACGGATGCGTGGCGCGACTGAATTGCCGGAACCCGCGTCGCCCGGCGTCGAGCACGCTCAGTCCCTGGCCTTCGACTCCCACCCAGATGCGATTGCCGGCATCGACAAAGACGGTCTGCACGAAATTGCCGGGCAA
>JBAZBG010000140.1:0-6230 GCA_041671585.1 Arenimonas sp.
CTGCGCTTCGAGCGCAAGGTGGAGTTGTTCGTGCACTCCAGCGCGAAGATTGGAACTGTGACCGGGGCCACGGCCCGGCCGTACACCGACACGCTGCCGCCGCGCGACTCGGATTAAGCGGCGGCGCTGCGCTTAGAATGCGGGTCTGCTTCCGGAGGCCCGCATGACCCGAAACCGCGCGCGACTGATTCCGACGCTGGCCTTGCTGCTGGCCGTTCCGCTGATCGGCTGCCAGCACGATCCGATTGGCCAGACCGAAGCCTCGCTGCAGGCCGCGAACCAGCGCGCAGGCCACGCTTTCGGCCCGGAGATATCCGCCGAGGACTTTGCCGCGCACATCCGCGTGCTGGCATCCGACGACTTCGGCGGCCGGCAACCCGGTAGCGAGGGCGAGGAAAAAACCGTCGCCTATCTTCGCGAGCAGTTCCAGCGCCTGGGTTTGCAGCCCGGCAACGG
This sequence comes from Arenimonas sp., assembly GCA_041671585.1. GTDB lineage: Bacteria > Pseudomonadota > Gammaproteobacteria > Xanthomonadales > Xanthomonadaceae > Arenimonas. The sequence goes on from JBAZBG010000140.1 coordinate 457, forward strand.
CGACAGCTATTTCCAGACCGTGCCTATGGTCGAAACCACGGTTGACCTGGCCGCCAGCAATCTGTCCGTGCGGGTCGCTGGAAAAACCCAGCCGCTGGTCTTCGGCGAACAGATTGTGCTCGGCACGCGCACCGGCGCTGCCGATGTCCATGTCGGTAACGCGCCGATGGTCTTTGTCGGCTACGGCGTCAACGCGCCGGAGCAGGGCTGGAACGATTACGCCGGCATCGACGTCAAGGGCAAGACCGTAGTCATGTTGGTCAACGATCCGGGATTCCACAGCAACGATGCGAGCCTGTTCGAAGGTCGGCGCATGACCTACTACGGCCGCTGGACCTACAAGTACGAGGAAGCGGCGCGGCAGGGCGCCGCTGCGGCAATCATCATCCACGACACCCCGGGCGCCGGCTACGGCTGGGATGTGGTCAAGAACAGCTGGACCGGTCCGCAGTTCGACCTGGCCGTGAGTGACGATCCGGCGCCACGCCTGCCGCTGCAGGGCTGGATCACCGGCGACACCGCGAAGACCTTGTTCGCCGACAGCGGCCTGGATCTCGACGCGCTGCGCGTGGCCGCGGGCAAGCGTGGCTTCAAGGCCGTGCCGATGACCAAAGCGCGGTTCGAGGCCACGCTGAAGAACAGCATTCGCCTGTCCGAGTCGCGCAATGTGATCGCGCGCCTGCCGGGCAGCAAGCGGCCGGACGAGGCTATCGTCTACACGGCCCACTGGGATCACCTGGGCACGCATCCCGGCGAGCCGGGCGACAACATCTACAACGGCGCGATCGACAACGCCACCGGCGTCGCCGGCGTGCTCGAGATCGCCGAACAGTTCACCGTGCAATCGCCCAAGCCCGAACGCAGCGTGATTTTCATACTGGTCACGCTGGAAGAATCCGGCTTGCTCGGCTCGGCCTACTACGCCGCGCACCCGGTGATGCCGCTCGCCAACATGGTTGCCGTCGTGAACCTGGACGCCATGCCGGTGATTGGCCCGACCCGCGACCTGGTCGTGGTCGGCTTGGGCAACTCCGAACTGGAAGACATCCTGCGTCCGATCGCCGCCAAGCAGGATCGCGTGCTGGTCCAGGAAAGCGCGCCGGAGAAGGGAACCTTCTTTCGCTCCGATCACTTCAACTTCGCCAAGGCCGGCGTGCCCGCCCTGTACGCCAAGGGCGGCATCGACCACCTGGAGCAAGGCCGCGACTACGGCCTGGCGGTGATCGATGCCTACACGGCGAACCGCTATCACAAGGCGACCGACAACTTCGACCCGGCTTGGGACCTGCGCGGCGTCGTGCAGGACCTGAGCGCCCTGTACGGGGTCGGCAAGTCACTCTCGCTCAGCCAGGCCTGGCCGAACTACCGCGAAGGCAATCCGTTCCGCGCCGTCCGCAACGCCTCCCGTCCCCACCCCTGACGAAAACCCCATGTAGGAGGCCGCTTGCGGCATCCTGCCTTACGCGGCACTCGCACATCCATGTGCATCGCGGCTTCAGCCTCGACCCTTGACATATGCATATCGACGCACATATGCTCACCACATGAGCAAACTCCGCACCCGCTCCCAGATCGCCAACGCCAGCGTCGACATCCTCGACACAGAGTTCTTTCGCGCCCTGTGCGAGCCCGCCCGCGTGCAGATATTCCGGCAGCTGATCCTGCAAGGTCGTTCCGATGTCGGCAGCATTGCCGCAAATTTGCCGCAGGACCGGTCGGTAATCGCGCGTCATCTCCAGCAAATGGAACGTGCAGGCCTGCTGCGCTCGGAAACCGACGGCCGGCACACGTTCTATGAGATCGACGGCCCCGCCATCGTCTCCCGCGTCGACGGCATCGCTGCGCTGGTCCGGGCGATGGTCCCGTTGTGTTGCGAACCATCGAAGCGCTGATTTTTTTTGATCTTTGGGTGCATATATGCGCCCCTATGCACGCTTTACTTGAATGCGGAAAAACTGCGGAGGCAACTGGTGAAAAACCCCTTCTGGAACTCAAATCGCGCCGCCCTTTTCTGGCTGACAGGCGCATTGGTCGGCGCGAGCCTCGGCTGGCTGGCAATGGCGATGAACTCAGGCGCCTTCATCCCTCATGACGGACGTTGGGCCGTGGCTCCTGGCGAGTTCACCGCCGACGGCTTTTCGGCACAAAAGAAGCTACTGAAACTGCCCGACTCCAGGGTCGCCTACATTGAGCTCGGCCGCGGCCCGCCGTTGCTTCTACTGCACGGTTGTCCATTCAGCGCCTACGAATGGAGCGCGGTGCTTCCCGAACTGGCAAAGCACTTCCGAGTCATCGTCCCTGATTTGCGGGGACTCGGCGACACGCCGGTGCGTCTGAACGACGACTACCGACTGCCCACCGACGTCACGCTGGTACGCCAGCTGATGGACGAGTTGGACATTCCTTCGGCGTACTTTGTTGCTCACGACCACGGCGGCGCTGTTCTGCAACTGTTGATGCAACACGATCCGGCGCGCATCACCAAGGCAGTCATCAGCAATGCCGAGGCCTATGACCAATGGCCAAGCGCGCCCGAGGTACCGATTCTGAAAGCCATCGTCCACCCGGTCACCAGTCCTGTGATGTATCACGCGCTCAAGTTCGAGTGGGCGCAGCGACTGGCGTTTTCGATCGCGGTCCACGACGTAGACACTTTGACTCCCGCGCTGTTGCGCGGTTACGCCCTGCCGCATGTGGCAACGCCAGAACGGTGGCAACGCCTGCGCCGATTCTTCCGCTGGCAGCTCGATCCCGCGCATGCCCAGCTAACCGTCGACGCCGTCCCCGCGATGCGCGCCTTCCGCGCGCCGGCGCTGCTGCTTTGGGGCGAACAGGACGAGAACTTCGGTCCGCGCGTTGCACGACGACTGGCGCGCGACATTCCGGGCGTGACGGGCATCCACTTTCTCAAGCGATCCGAACACATGCCATTTGCCGAGGAGCCGGACGAATACGCACAGACGGTAATCGCATTCCTCAAGTTCGGCTCGGTTGCCCCGCACGCAACCAAGGCCCTGGCGGCCGCGAGAGCGGACTCGCAGGCGCAGCCCATGGCACGCGGTCACTGAGCGTCATGACAAATAGCTTTAAGCCATGCAACGGAGAGAACCATGAAACCTGAAGACCTGCTCGGCCTGGCCGTGCCCGTCGCATTCCTGATCCTGCTCGCCATCGAATCGCGCGTTGCCGCCAGGCAGTTCGAACCAGTGCGCCGGTGGGCCATCACCGGCACGCTGTTCTTCCTGATGGTGATGGCCATCGGCGCGCTGACGCCCCTGCTCCTGCCCTTGGCTGGACTTGAAACCGGCCATGCATTGGATCTGAGCGGCCTTGGCCTGCTCGGAATCCTGCCGGGCCTGCTGGTCGCGGCCTTCTTGCTGTATTGGTTTCACCGCGCCGAGCATCGTTACGACTGGCTGTGGCGTGCCACGCACCAACTGCACCACAGCGCGTTGCGCGTGGACATGCTCGGCGCGTACTTCGCGCACCCGCTGGAGGTCCTGGTCAAAGTGTCGGTAAGCACCGGCTCCAGCATCTACTTGCTTGGGTTGACGCCGGTAGCGGCGGCATCGGTGGGCGTGATCTCGGCGTTGCTCAGCCTGTTCGGGCATTGGAACATTCGCACGCCACGCTGGCTGGGCTATGTGATTCCGCGTCCGGAATCGCATTGCCTGCATCATGAGCGCGACCGGCATGGACGCAACTACGGCGACTTGCCGCTGTGGGACCAGTTGTTCGGCACGTTCGAAAATCCGCGCGAGGAATTCGACGGGAACGTGGGCTTCGATCCGTCCAGCCGCATCCGCCTTGGCGACATGCTGCTGATGCGCAGCCCGGCTTCGGCGCGGGCCGCCGCCAGCCTTGCGGCGAACGCGCCCGAATCCTCGCGCTAGCCGCGCACTGCCAGGCGCTGCGCGGAGCTGCCGACGGGCGTGACTTCCGCCGAATGGGTGTCGATGAACTCGCGCAGGGCCGCTGCGACGTTGCCGGGTTGCGCCATCATCGGCATGTGCCCGCAGCCGGCCAGCAGCACGGTCTGGCTCTGCGCCAGACCGCGATGGAAAATTTCCGCGGCGCTGACATCGATGACGCGATCATCGCGGCACCAGAGCAACAGCACCGGCGCACGAATCCGGCCCATTTCAGACTCCAGCGTGAATGCCTCGGGACCCCGGCCGATGGAATCGAGCACCTTCTGTTCGAACTGCACGTCCAGCCGCCGCTTGCGCACCATCGCCTCATCTGCGGGCCAGGGCACGAATGGCGGATCCTCGAACACGATGCCCAGGTAACGATGCAACTCGGCGCGCGTGCGCACTTCGAACGGATTGCGGCCGGCCATGACTTCGCGGCCGAAGGAATTTTCCTCGAACCTGACGCCGGCCGACGACATCAAGGCGATCGGTCCGACCCGGTCCGGATGCCGCGCGCCGAGCAAGCCGAGAAACTGGCCGCCCATCGAGTGACCGACGACCAGCGCCGGTCGCTCGTTGAAGTGACGCAGGAATTGCGCAATTCGCTCGACCTGTTCGCTGGGTCCGTAGCTTTCGTCGGCCCGGCGTTCGCTCTCGCCCCAGCCCGGCAGATCGGGAGCGATGACCCGATGCGTCCTGGCCAGCTCGCGCATCAGGGGCAGCCAGTTTTCCTTGGCGCCGGTGAAGCCGTGCAACAGCACGATCAGCGGTCCCTGCCCCGCTTCCAGATAGGTCCAGCGGTGGTCGCCGACGCGCACCGTGTGCACGCTGGCGCCAGCCAGCCAACGCTGTCGCGCGAACTCGGCATCAAGCACCCGGCCAGGCATGGCCCCCGCCACGCCCAGCGTGGTCAGGGCCAGTCCCAGCGATACCGCTAGCGCAACGTGCTTTCTCGCCATCAGCTCAAGGCTTGGCCTTGGCCTTGGCCTTGGCTTCGGCCAGGGTCTTTTCCACCGAACCAATCGTGATCGGGTGATAGGCCGGGCGCGCCTTGGCGAAAACTTCCTCGGCGAAAGCCAGCCCGTCGGGAGTCGCAACAAGCGCGCCGTAGATCGGCATGATCAGCTTGCGACGGCCGATGCGGCTGAGGAATTCGGTGATCGCCGGACGCGCCTTGGTGTAGCCGCTACGCACGGTCAGGGGGTACCAGCGCTGGGCAATTTCCGCATTGCCCGTGCCGGTGAAATGGAAGCCCGCGTCCAGCTCGGCCATCTGCTCGGGCGTCAGCTTTTCCGGCATCCCTTCCAGAAAGCGCACCCATTCCTGCGTGGTCCATTTGCTGGTGTCCATGTTCGCCGGTTTGGCATGACCGGCGAGCCAATGGCCGCGCAGTTCATCCACGGCATCGAAACGGGACGACTTGGCGGCCTCGGCAAACTTCGGAATGCCGGCTTCATGCAACCACGCATGCATTTCTTCCTGGCTCACCTTGCCGGGATTCTTGTCGGCCAGTTCCGCCTGCGCGAAGCGCTCGAACTCGGCGCTGTCCGTGCTGGTGAAGGCATGCTCGTCGAACCACTTGCGCAGGAACGCGTCGAACGTTTCGCGCCCGTAGCGCTTCTCAAGGAAACCCAGGAACCACTCGCCCTTGATGTACGCCACCTGGCTCAAGCCCTCGTCAGGATCGCGGTTGACCAGCGGCGGCAAGGCCAGCATCTGGTCCCCGGCCTTGATTTCCTTCATGTCCTCGAGCAGGCCGTGCTGGCTGTTGACCCGTTCCATCTGCGCCAGTTCCGGGCCGAACACCACCTCGGTGATGCGGCTTTCGACGTAGCTGGTGAAACCTTCGTTGAGCCAGAC
>JBAZBG010000141.1:0-2748 GCA_041671585.1 Arenimonas sp.
CAAGATCGCAGTACGACCAGGCCATCGCCCAGCGCGATGCCATGCGCGCGCAGATGGACATGGCGAAGCGCAACGCCAAGGTGGCCGCCGGCCAATTGCAGATCGCCGACAACGGTGTCGACAACACCGTGATCCGGGCGCCGTTTACTGGCGTGGTGATCGACAAGGCCGCGCAACCGGGCGAAATGATCTCGCCGCTATCCGCCGGCGGCGGCTTCACCCGCACCGGCATCGGCACGATCGTCGATATGGATTCGCTGGAAGTCGAAGTCGACGTGAGCGAGGCCTATATCGGTCGCGTGCAGCCGAAGATGCCGGTCGAGGCCGTGCTGAACGCCTATCCGGACTGGAAGATTCCGGCCGAAGTCATCGCCATCATTCCCACGGCCGATCGTGCCAAGGCCACGGTCAAGGTGCGCATCTCGCTCAAGAGCCGCGATCCGCGCATCGTGCCCGACATGGGCGTGCGCGTATCGTTCCTGGAACGCGCGCCGCCGGCCGGTGCGGCGCCGATCGCGCCGCGCGTGCTGGTACCGACGGCGGCAGTGCGCCAGGACGGCGACCAGGACAGCGTTTTCGTGCTCAACCAGGGCAAGGCCGAGCGCCACGCGGTGAAGCTTGGCGGCACCCTCGGCGAGGATCGCCAGGTATTGAGCGGTTTGAACGGCGGCGAAGAAGTGATCGTCGAAGCGCCGGACACGCTCAAGGATGGCGACGCCGTGCGCGTGGCCGGGAACGAGTGACGCACCACCGGTGCGTCGGCGTCGGCGCGTCCAACTCTTTTCCTATTTCCGTAGTTTTCAGACACACCCATTGATAGCGCAGCACGGATCCCCACGAGGCCAGCGATGAACCAAGACGCCAAGACCACCGACACGATGATCAAAATCCGCGACGTCACCAAGTCGTACGAGCGCGGCAAGCAGAAAGTCGAAGTGCTGCATGGCCTGAGCCTGGACGTGCCGCGCGGCGATTTCGTCGCGCTGATGGGCCCCTCCGGCTCGGGCAAGACGACCTTGCTCAACCTGATCGGCGGCCTGGACACGCCCAGCTCCGGCGAAGTCAGCGTGGGCGGCGAAGCGATCAGCCACATGTCCGGCGGCCAGCTGGCAAAGTGGCGCAGCCAGAACGTCGGTTTCGTATTCCAATTTTACAACCTGATGCCGGTGCTGACCGCCGAAGGCAATGTCGAACTGCCCTTGCTGTTGACCAGACTGTCGTCGGCGCAACGCAAGAAGTCGGTTTCAGTCGCGCTGCAAGTGGTCGGCCTGGCCGATCGCGCCAAGCACAAGCCGCGCGAATTGTCCGGCGGCCAGGAGCAACGCGTGGCGATTGCGCGCGCGATCGTTTCCGATCCGAACCTGCTGGTCTGCGACGAACCGACCGGCGATCTCGACCGCGCCACGGCCGACGAGATCCTGAAATTGCTGCAGACGCTCAACCGCGAACATGGCAAGACCATCGTCATGGTCACTCACGATCCGCTGGCCGCCGGATTCGCCAAGCGCATCCTGCACCTGGACAAGGGCCGCCTGGCCGAACAGGCCGTCGTCGCGTGACGCGCGGACACGCACGGAGAATGAGCTCATGACCAAGACCGGATTCGTCGTCGCCAACCTGTTCCGCAAGAAGACCCGCACGATCCTGACCCTGCTGTCGATCATCGCGGCTTTCCTGCTGTTCGGCCTGCTGCAATCGGTGAACCACGTCTTCAGCGCCGGTCCGGATTTCCTCGGCGCCACGCGCTTGATCACCCAGGCGCGGGTGTCGTTCACCTCGCCGCTGCCGCTGAGCATGCTGCCCAAGCTCGAGTCGGTGCCCGGCGTGACCCGCGTCTCTCACTCGCAGTGGTTTGGCGGCGTCTGGCAGGAGAACACGCCGCTGATCATGTTTGCGGTCGATCCGCAGCGGCACCATGAGCTGTACCCGGAATGGGTGATGCCGGAAGCGCAGTGGAAGGCGTTCGCCACCACCCGCACGTCGATGATCGCCGGCAAGCAGATCGCCGACCAGTACGGCTGGAAAGTCGGGCAGAAGATTCCGATCGCTTCCAATATCTATCCACAACAGAACGGCAGCAAGGCCTGGGCCTTCGACCTGGTCGGCATCTTCGACGGCAAGGACGACGAATGGAAACGGCGCGCCGGGCTGGTCTACATCAATCACGAGTATTTCGACGAAGCCAATCAGTTCAGCCACGGGCGCACCAATTTCTTCGTACTCAAGCTCGCCGACGGCAACAAGGCGGCGGCGATCGCGGCGACGGTCGACAAGATGTTCGAAAATTCGCCGGATGAAACCAAGACGCAGACCGAGAAGGACTTCAACATCGGTTTCGCCAAGCAGATCGGTGACATCGGCATGATCGTGCGCTGGATCCTGTTCGCGGTGTTCTTCACCTTGCTGCTGGTGGTCGGCAACACGATGGCGCAGAGCGTGCGCGAGCGCGTGCCGGAGCTGGCGGTGCTCAAGACCCTGGGTTTCAGCGATCTCAGCGTGCTCGGCTTCGTGCTCGCCGAGGCCGGCGCCTTGTGCCTGATCGGCGGCTTGATCGGCATGTCGCTGGCGACCTTGCTTGGCGCGGGCCTGGAAAAGGCCACCGGCGGGCAGTTCCAGCTCGCTGTCAGCGGTCCGGTTTGGCTGATGGGACTGATCGCGATCGTGCTGATGAGCCTGGCGGTAGGTTTGTTGCCGGCGTTGCGCGCGCAGCGTCTGAAAATCGTCGATGCGCTGGCTGGCCGCTAAAGG
>JBAZBG010000141.1:2848-6227 GCA_041671585.1 Arenimonas sp.
CATCATGCTTAGTCAAATTGCCGCGATCACCGGCCTCAATCTCAGAAGCATCCCCCAGCGCTGGGCGCCGTCGCTGGTGATCGTCGTCGGCCTCGCCGGCGTGGTCGCCGTGTTCACCGCCTTGCTGGCCATGGGCACCGGATTCGAAAGCACGCTCAAGGCCAATGGCCGTACCGACGCGGCCATCGTCCTGCGCGGCGGTTCCGATGCCGAATTGAATTCCGGCCTGGGCCGCGACGACACCATCCTGATCAAGCAGGCGCCGGGCATCCGCAAGGGCGCCGACGGCCTGCCGCTGGCTTCGGCCGAAGTAATGGTGATCGCCGAGCTGGTGCGCAAGGGCGATGTCAACAACGGCGCCAACATCACCGTGCGCGGCGTGCAGCCGGCGGCGTTCGCATTGCGTCCGCAGTTGAAGATCGTTGCCGGACGCAAGTACAAGCCGGGCCTGCGCGAACTGATCGTCGGCCGCGGCGTGACGACGCAATTCCAGGGCGCGGCCGTGGGCCAGACGCTGCGCATGCGCGGTTCCGATTGGGTCGTGGTCGGCGAATTCGAATCCGGCGACTCGCATGACAGCGAGCTGTGGACCGATGCCGAAACGGCGCAGACCTCGTTCGGCCGCCAGGGTTTCTCATCGGTGCTGGTCGCGCTGGACGACCCCGCCGCGCTGTCGGTGGTGCAGGCGAATTTGAAAGCGGATCCGCGCCTGAACGTCGACGTGCAGAGCGAGCAGGACTACTTCAGCGCGCAGACCCGGCAATTCCGCAAGACGATCGGCGTGCTGGCCGGCGCGGTCACCCTGATCATGGCGCTCGGCGCGATCTTCGCCGCGCTCAACACGATGTACGCCGCCGTCGCGGCGCGCGGCAAGGAGATCGCCACGCTGCGTGCGCTCGGATTCGGCGGCATTCCGGTGCTGGCGTCGGTGATGATCGAAGCGCTGGTGCTGGCGCTGGTTGGCGGTGTGATCGGCGCGACGATCGCCTACGTGATGTTCAATAACTTCACGGTGTCGACCTTGGGCCAGAACTTCACCCAGGTGGTGTTCGCGTTCAAGGTAACGCCGGGCCTGGTGCTCAACGGCCTGATCATCGCCCTGGTCATCGGTTTTGTCGGCGGTTTGTTGCCGGCGATCCGCGCCGCGCGCCTGCCCGTAACCACCGCGCTGCGCACCGCCTGACCCTGTGGGAGCGGCTTCAGCCGCGATGCTCTTTGCGAAAAGCATCGCGGCTAAAGCCGCTCCTACTTGTCGCCGGGGTCAGTGCGCGGCCAATCCCCACGGTTATTCATTCACCGCGAGGCCCGGTGTGGGAGAATGCCGGCCGAATTTCTCCGTCCGCCGAGCCCCGCATGCGCCTACTGATTCGAATCGGCCTGATCTTCCTGGCCGTCGCCTGCGTTGGCATCTTCCTGTTCGGCTTTATCCGGCTCCTGTTCGAATTCGGCGTGGCGCCGCTGCGCTACGTCGTCCAGGATGTCGCTATCGCCGCGGTCGGCCTGCTCGGCGTCATCGCCTGCTACCAGCGATCCAGGAAACTGAAGGAAACCATTGCGGCCGAAGTTGCCGCCGAAGTTTTCACTGGCACTCGGTTCGAAGCCAATGCGCGCCGGCGGATGAGCGCGCTTGTCGTGCTCATCGGTCTGATTCCCCTGTTCGCCATCTACATAGCCATGATCGCGCATCCGTTCAATATCTTCTTGTTCGCGATCGCGACGTTGATCCTGCTGCCGATCATCCTGGTCTTCCTGACGATCGAAGCGCAATTCCGCCCGGGCATGGCGACCCTGGTGATGGACGGCTTCGGCCTGGACCATGCCCTGTTTGGACCGATCCGCTGGGACCAGATCCGGGGCATCCACCTTCGCCAGATGCAAATGCGAAACACCACTCAAAATACGCTGCACCTGTCGGTGCTCAAGCCCGGCCGTTACCTGGAGCAGGGTCGCTGGTGGCAGACGATGTTCCTGAGCAAGAAGCGAACCGAAGCTGCGATCGGCGACATCGTATTTAACCTCAACGTGCTGGATCGACGCCCGGAGCTGGTGCACAAGGCGGCGGTGGAACTGCGCAGTCGCGCAAACCCGCCGATGGTCGCCAACTGGTATCCCGGCATGCCTGAAGAACTCATCGCGTCGCAGCGTGAAACCCAGGCGAGCTTCCAACGCCTCGACCAGATTGGTAGCGACCTCGGGGCTGGACGGCTGTCTCCGGAGCAGGCGGATGCCGAGATGACGCGGGTAATGGAAGACATCAACAGGCAAACTGCCGCTCGGTTGCCTCATATCCACGAATCGGTGGCCAAAGCCAGGCGCATGGGCTACGTGAGCATCGCGCTCACCATCGCCATGGTGTTGTTCTTGGTCCTAAGCGTCGTACTCAGGCTCCGCAGCTGACGCGGTTGCTCTCGGTGCGGGCGCTTCCGCCCGCTGCTTTGCCTGGGTGATGATCAGCACGCCGGCGAGGATCACCAGCATCGCGCCGATGGCGTGGCTATCGAACTTTTCGCCCAGAAGCAGCGCGCCGAATCCCATCGCGATCGGCGGATTGACATAGGCGTAGCTGGTCGCCAGCGCCGGGCGCACATGGTGCAGCAGCCAGACGTAAGCCGTGAAGCCCAGGATGGAACCGGCGACGACCAGGTAGAGCATCGCCAGTGTCGGCACGAGGTCAGGAATGCCGTCGATGCGCTCGCCCACCGCCAGACCGACGACCAGGGCCATCACGCTGCCGGCGAGCATCTGCGTGGCGGAGGACATGAACGGTTCGGGCAAATTCTGGCTGCGGCTCCAGATCGAGCCCCAGGCCCAGGCGATCGGCGCGACCAGCACCGCCAGCGCACCGGACAGCGACGCCTGCATTTCGCTGCCGAAATTGAGCCAGGCCACGCCGGCGAAGCCGACGATCAGGCCAAGCCATTCGCCGCGACTGGGATGGTGGCCGCGCAGCGCGGAAAACAAGCCCGCCCACAAGGGCATCGCCGCCACGCCGATGGCGACCAGGCCGGTCGACACGGTCTCCTCGGCCAGGTTGACCAACGCGTTCGACAACACCGTCATCAGCACGGCGAGCACCAGCAGCGCCGGCCATTGCCCGCGCGAGGGCGCCGCAACGCCGCGCCAGCGCAGCACGACGTACATCAGGCCGCCGGCGATGAACATGCGCACCGCCGTGAGCAGGAAGGGCGGATAGCCGGGCAGCGCCACGCGAATGGCGTAGTAGGTGGAGCCCCATAACACGTACACGGCGAGCAGCGCGATCAGCACTTTGGCGGCGCTTGCGCCATGCCGGGAGGACAAAGAACCCACGGTGTTGCCCCAGGAATTGTTTCGAGTTGCCGAATTATCGGTGATCGCGGCTTGCGCTGCTCGCACTTTC
>JBAZBG010000142.1:0-6210 GCA_041671585.1 Arenimonas sp.
ACCGGACCGGCTTCTCCCGGATCCACCAATACGGCCCTGCCGTCGGCGTCCGACAGGGTCCAGATGTAGTTATCGGTGAAGGCGGGCAACGGTTGCAGCGATAGCATTCAGTGGATGACCTGACCGGCGGATTGCCGCAGAATCCAGACCATGCCTCCCGTCCACCCCCCTAGTCAACCCGATGGCCGGAGGCCGGGCTGGCTGCTGAGCGAGCCCGGCCGGCAGCTGGTGGGCGAGGTTCAGCGCGGCGCGTTGCCGGAGCTGACCCGCGTATTTGGTCAATATGGGCTGTATCTGCGCCCATCTGCCAGCTTGTCCGCCGATCTGTCGGGCAACATGTTGGCCAATGTGATCAGCCTTCACCGTGAGGGCGGCGGACTTTCGGGCCAGGTCCAGTGCCAGGATGGAGAGCTGCCGATCAGTTCCGGCAGCCTGTCCCTGGTTTATGCGCTCTTCATCCTGGACAGCTCCCCAGAGCCCACGGTCCTGCTGCAGGAGTTTGCCCGGGTGCTCAAGCCCGAAGGTGTTGCGCTGCTGATCAACTGGAACCCCTGGAGCGTGGCCCAGCTACGCTGGCTGAGAGCGCCGGGTTCCACCAGCGCGGCCTGGCTGGAGCGGCAGGCTCAGGACGTCGGGCTGGAAGTGGCGCGTCGTCATCACCTGGGGCCGTACTGGCCGAGTGCGCGGACTGCCATCGACGACCAGGGCGGCAATGGCTGGCTGGACGGATTTCGTGCGGCGAGCCTGACTGTATTGCGTCGGCGCGAAGCCGGATTGACGCCCTTGCGCAAAGCCGCGTCAGCCGTCAGTCTGCGCCCCGGGATGAGCGCTGGTTTATCTTTTTAGATGGTGAAACTCAATCAATGAAGCATGTCGAAATTTATACCGATGGCGCCTGCCTTGGAAATCCCGGGCCCGGTGGATGGGGCGCACTGCTGCGCTACGGGTCGACCGAGCGGGAGCTGGCAGGAGGCGAGCCGGACACCACCAATAACCGCATGGAGCTGATGGCGGCCATCGCCGCGCTGGAAGCGCTGAGCGGGCATTGCGCGGCCACCCTGCATACCGATTCGCAATACGTGCAGAAAGGCATTGGCGAATGGCTGCCGAACTGGGTTCGGCGCGGCTGGAAAACGGCCGCGGGCGACCCGGTGAAGAACAAGGACCTGTGGGAACGCCTACTGGCCGCATCCAGCCGTCACACCGTGCGATGGCGTTGGGTTCGCGGCCATGACGGCCACGTCGACAACGAGCGCGTCGACAAGATCGCGCGCCTGGCCGCCGAGAAAATTCGCGAAGAGGCGCGCGCCTGATGCGGCAAGTCGTCCTGGATACGGAAACTACCGGGCTGTCCTGGGAACGCGGCAATCGCGTGGTCGAGATCGGCTGCATCGAGTTGCTGGAGCGGCGTCCGACCGGTCAGCGTTTCCAGCGCTACCTCAACCCGGGCCGGGAAATGGAACCGGGTGCGCAGGAGGTCACCGGCCTGACCCTGGAATTCCTGGCGGACAAGCCGACCTTCGCGCACATCGCCGGCGAGTTCCTCGAGTTCATTCGTGGCGCCGAGCTGATCATCCACAACGCTGATTTCGACGTCGGCTTCCTGAACTACGAACTGACTTTGCTTGGCGAGGGCATGGGGCGGATCAGCGACCATGCCGGCGTGCTCGACACGTTGGCATTGGCGCGCGAGCGCTTTCCCGGCCAACGCAATTCGCTGGACGCGTTGTGCCGCCGCCTGGGCGTGGACAACGGTCATCGCAAACTGCACGGCGCGCTGCTCGACGCCGAACTGCTGACCGAAGTCTATCTGGCGCTGACGGCCGGCCAGGGCGATCTTGGCTTGAGCGTGGCTACGGCGGCCTCGGCGGCGCCCTCGATTTCGGCAGCCCTCGGCGGGCCAGCATTGGCTTTGCCGCGGCGCGTGCTGCGTGCGTCCGCCGACGAACTGCTGGCGCATGCGGCCAGAATGGAACAGATTGCGAAAAAGTCCGGTGGCAAAATGCTTTGGCCGGCCCCCGAACCGGCCGACACCGATGCCGTGGAGGCTTTAGGATGAGCGCAGCGACGACCGTCAGAGCGAGAATCCATTGAACGCGACCGTGCTGCTTACCGCCGTGGATATCAACATTCCCGGCTACCAGATATTGAAGCCGATCGGCGAGGGCGGCATGGCCTCGGTGTTCCTGGCCCTGCAAAAATCGCTGGAACGCGAAGTGGCGTTGAAAGTGATGTCGCCGATGCTGGCGGCCAATGCCGAATTCGCCAGCCGCTTCCTGATCGAGGGCAAGATCACTGCCAAGTTGCAGCACCCGAACCTGGTCACCGTCTACGACATCGGTAGCTACAACGGCGTCTATTATCTGGCGGCCGAATATATTCCCGGCGGCACGTTGAAGGAACGGCTGGCCGAAGGTGGACTGAGCGTCGCCGAAATCCTCGACATCATCACCGATGTCGCGCAGGGCCTCGACTTCGCGCATCAGAAGGGTTTCGTCCACCGCGACGTGAAGCCGGCCAACGTGTTGTTCCGCAACGACGGTCGCGTCGTGCTCGCCGACTTCGGTATCGCCAAGGCGATGGACGGCAGCAACAGTTCGACGGTGGCGGGCGCGTCGATCGGCACGCCCGACTACATGAGTCCGGAACAGGCGCGCGGCGAGCCGGTCGACGGCCGCTCGGATTTATACAGCCTGGGAACCGTGTTGTTCGAAATGCTGGCCGGCCACCCGCCATACCAGGCGGGCGATCCGTTCACTGTCGCGCTCATGCATGTAACCCACCCGGTACCGGAGCTGCCCGAGCCGCACGTCTGGTTGCAGCCGATCATCGCCGGGTTGATGGCCAAGCAGGCGGCGGAACGCTTCAACACCGGGGCGGCGACGGTCGAGGCCATCCAGCAATTGGTGGCCAAGGCGCCGGAGGGCGTGTCGCTGCATCATTCCGCCGGCCGCAAGGCGGGCCCCGCTGCGCGATTGTCGGGCAGCGCGGCGACGCAGCAGCGCACGCGGGTCAGTCTTTCCAAACAGGCGCAGCGACCGTCGTGGCAGAAACCGGTAGCTGCGTTGGGCGTGTTGATGTTGGCCGCGGCGGCGGCGTTGGTGTTCTGGCCGAAACCCGAGGCGACGCAAGTGGTGTCCGACTCGCCGGCGACTGTGCAGTTCGAGCCGGCCGCGTCCGTCGATTCCAATGGTGCGCCACTGACCTCGAACTTCCCGGCGACAGGCCGTCCTATGGCGGCCGAAGAAATCGAAAACGCGCTCACCCAGGCTGATGCCTACATGGCAAAAGGAGCTACGTTGTCGGGTCCGGACGCCGGCCGATTCCTGGTCTTTCCCGAAGACGACAGCGCGTTCTATCTGTACCAGCAGGTGCTGACGGCGCAACCGGACAACGACCGGGCCAGGAAAGGTATCGCGGCGCTGGTGGCGTTCTATCGGAGCAGTGCGCACCAACTGTGCGCGGGCGAAAAGTGGATCCCCTGCGCCAACATCGCGCGTACCGGTTTGCAGATTGACCCGGGCGACGACACGCTGGTGAAGCTCAACGCAGCGGCGGAACAGGGTCAGCGCGGGGAGACACCCAGAGTGCCGCCGCTGCCCACGCAATGATCCGGGAGAGCCGCTAGACCCGGCGCAGCAGGACCACCGTCACGTTGTCGGACCCGCCGCCGTCCAGCGCGGTGGAAACCAGGTGGTCGACGCATTCCTGCGCGGAATACTCGGTCTGGGCCAGCAGCGACGCGATCTGCGCGTCGTCCACTTCCTCGGTAAGACCGTCGCTGCACAGCAGAATCTGGAAGCCCGGGCGCAGCTCGCCGGAGATGGTTTCCACTTTCAGCGATTCCGGGTCGGTCACGCCCAGGGCCTGGGTCACCACGTTGCGGTGCGGGTGGCTGCGCGCCTGCTCCGGGGTGATCGCGCCCTGGTCGATCAACTCCTGCACGTAGCTGTGGTCGGACGACAGTTGCCGTAGCTGCCCATTCCACAGGTAGGCGCGGCTGTCGCCGACCCAGCCCAATTCGAAACGATTGTCATTGATGCGCAGCGCAACCATGGTCGTGCCCATGGGCAGGCTGTCGGCGCGGCGCTTGGACTGGCGGATGATGTCTTCGTCCGCACTGCGAATGGCATCGCTGAGGCTCTTGCCGGCGCGAATTTCCCGCACCACGGCGTCGCGGGCGAGGGCGCTGGCCACTTCTCCGAACTCGTGCCCCCCCATGCCGTCGGCGACCAGCCACAGTCCGAGTTCGGCGTCGGAATAGTAGGTGTCTTCGTTGAGCTCACGGCGCAATCCGACATGGCTCGAGTTTCCGAATTCAATCATGGGCCATGCCTGTCATGTCTTCGAAGAACTCCGTGGAAGCTGGGCTGGATCATCTCAAAATTCCAGGCGCAAGCCAAAGGCGAGACTGTTCTGCGAGAAGCGCTCCCGGCTGATCAGTCGCTCGTAGTAGAAGAATCCAGAACGGCCGTGGGTCATCACGAACGACATGCCGATGCCGAAGCGGAAGAAATCGCTGTCGACCGGATCGCCGGCGATGGTGAACGGCGTGGCGGTCGGGTCGAACAGGAAGTGCGCCTCCACCGCTGACGGATCGGTCTTGAACTCGTGCTGCCACTCCACCTGCAGATGCGGCATCAGCACGCCCCAGCTGGCGCTGTGCGCGTAAGTCAACTTGCCGCCGAGCGTGGTGCTCACCGAAGTCACGCTGCGTGTGTCGATCGCCAGCGCCAAGCCGCTGCCCGGGACGCCACTGTTGAACTCCTCGACCAGGGGGTCGAAGTTGAGCCGCGTGTACATCGCGCGCAGGTAAGGACCGAAGCCCCAGCCGCCCTTGTTGAAGTCGCGGCCGAAGCTGGCGGCCAGGCTGACGCTGTCGCCGGATGCGTCCGACCGGCCGAGCTGATCGACACTGGTGGTCGCACCGCCGGGCAGCGTGAACGTGTAATGCACACGGCGCTCGATGTCATAGGAATTCCGGCCATAGGTGAGCACGGCATCGGAATACCAGCTGTCGCTGCGATAGAACGTACCGTAAGCCGACACGCTCCAACCGGTGGTATCCAGATTACCTTCGCTGCCGACCAGATCGTTGGTCTGCTTGGTGAAGCCAAGGCTGCCGCCAAAAATCAGCTTGTCCGAATATCGGTAGTCGGCGCCGACGGTGAAGCCGTTGATGTCGAAGTCGTACCCCGGGCTCACCAATCCGGGATCGGCGTTGCCTCGGCCCAGCGTGCCGGCGGCGAAGAAACCCCAGCGCGAGAAATCGGTACCGACTTCCTTCTTGCTGCTGGCGTCGCCTTCGACCAGGCCCTGGAACATGGCGCCGATCGGCAGGCTGCCGCTGCTGGTGTTCAGTGCCAGGCCGCCGAAGCTGGTTCCGCGCGTGCCGCTGCGCAACGCGGCGATACGCGCCTTGATGTTGTCGAACTGCGCCTGCGCCGCCAGCAATCCGGCCTCGGACTGCACCAGGGCGATATCCGCGAACAGTTGATCAAGCGCTTCGATCACGCCCTCCGGATCACTGGCGATCGAGTCGATCATCTCCTGGCAGCGTTCGAACAGGTCGGCCTGATTGGCATCGCTGGTCGATGGCGTCGACGAGGGCGAACAGAACTCATCGATGGCTTCGGCCACCGCCAACTGCGCCGGCGTCAGTCCGGGCAGGGAGGCGAGCAACGGTTGCACATCGGTCGCGGTCAGGTTGAAGGTTGCCTGGACGCTGGGATCGTCATCGCGCGTGGCGAGGATGACGATCGGGCCCGGGGTCGGACCTGCGGTGACAGTCATGCTGGCCACGCCGGAACCGTCGGTGATCGAGGAGGGCGCCGCGAGCAGCGCCGATCCCGAGCTCACCGACCAGTTGATGGTCACGCCAGCGGTGGCGGGTGCGATCGTCGCCGAGGCATGCGCGGCTGCCGCCGCTGGTGGCGGCGGTGGAGCGCCGCCCGCGATGACGGTGAGCGGTTGCGGGAAGGCCGTATTCACCGGCGTCGACTGGCCGTCGCCGCTGCCGACGGTCAGGGTAACCGGCTCGAAGTCGACCACCGGCGTGACCACCGTGCTGGTGATCGGGCCGGCGACTTCCGTGGATGTGGCGCTGCCGATGTTGGTGACGGAACCCGCCGTGACATCCGCCGCGGTCACGATATAGCTTCCGGTCAGCACGCAGGTGAGGCCCACGGCGACCGAAGGACAGGTCGTGGT
>JBAZBG010000143.1:0-6207 GCA_041671585.1 Arenimonas sp.
TGCATCAGCACCCGATGCGTGCGGCCGACCAGCTGCCGCCGGCAGCCCTTCTCGGAACCTTCGCTCTCGCAACCCTCGACGATCGTGCCCAAGCCAAGGAACTGGCCGGAATCGGCGATCGGAAAGCCGGCCTTGCGCAGGTTGTTGACGGTGGCTTCGTCCAAGTCGGCGGCGCGGTTGGACACATAGAAGAGGGTGACGCCGCGGGCCGCGGCGGCGCGGGCGAACTCGAGCGCACCCGGCACGGGCCTGGCAGCCTCTTCCTTCACCCACTGGCTCCAGGTGAATTCGTCGTAGGACTTGCCGTCGCGCAGCAGGCGGGCCTGGTAGGGCGAGTTGTCGAGCACGGTCTCGTCGACATCGACGATCACCGCGGTCGGCAAGCCGGTGGCTGGCGTGAGCCGATCTTCCTTGGTCAGCGCATCCCAGGCGGGGGTCTTGATCGCCCGATCCAGCTGCAGCAGCGCGCTGCGCCAGGTTTGGCCGGCGATCAGGCGGTACTCGACCGAGGTCTGCATCCAGGCGACCGCGTTGAGATTGTCGTTGGCGGCCGGGCCGGAGGCCGCCGGGAGTGCGGCCGGCACGGCGGCGGTCGGCGCTGGCGTGGCCGGCGCGCGGCTGGGCAGGGTTTCGCAGGCAGCCAGCGACAGGAGCAGCGCGGCGGTGGTCAGGAGACGGAGTGGGGGCATCGGTTTGCTCGCTGGAAGGAGGCGGGGATGGGCATTGTGGCAAGGGCGGGGTTGGGAGGGATCGCGGCTGGCTTCTAACAGACGAATGTCTGGTCAGCCGCTCCCACAGTACGCGACGGATTTTCTTGGCATGGGTCAGGAGTCGAAGAAGGCGGCCAGGTCGCTGAGGTGGGCGCGGCCGCGTTCTTTTTTCTGCGCCGATTCCAGTTCCGGATCGGCGCCGTCGCGCTGCAGGTCGCCACTGGGCAGCTCGTCGATGAAACGGCTGGGCAACAGGTGTTGCGCCTCGCCCCAGCGCTTGGCTTCGGCGCAGTGGGAAATGGTCAGCCGTTCTTTCGCGCGCGTGATGCCGACATAGAACAGACGGCGCTCCTCTTCGAGACTGCCTTCGTTGATGCTGTGCTCATGCGGCAGGTTGCCGTCTTCGCAGCCGACGATGAATACGGCGCGGAACTCCAGGCCCTTGGCGCCGTGCAGGCTCATCAGCCGCACCTCGTTGCCCGGCTCGCCGCGATCGGCATGGGTGAGCAAGGCCAATTGCGCGGCCAGTTCGCCGGGACCGCCGCCCTTGGCGCTCTCGAACCACAGCGACAGCTCGTCGAGGTTTTCCTTGCGCTTGAGGTAACTGGCCTCGTCCTTGCACTGCGCGCGAATCGCGGCCAGCAGTCCGGATTGTTCGGCCAGTTGCCGGGTCAGCTCGGCCGGCGTGACCCGCTCGGCCAGGTCGCGCAGGCGATGGATGATGCGGGTGAATTCGTCGAGGCCGGCGGCGGCGCGCGGCGTCAACTGTTTGAGCAGGCCGATTTCTTCGGCCGCGCGCGACAGCGAATATCCCGCTTGCTGCGCCATCTCGGCGAGCTTGGCCAACGTGGTGCCGCCGACTTCGCGTTTGGGCGAGGTGATGGCGCGCAGGAAGGCTGCGTCGTCATCGGGATTGGCCAGCACGCGCAGCCAGGCCAACGCGTCCTTGACCTCGCCGCGATCCAGGAACGCCGTGCCGCCGGTCAGGTGGTAAGGAATGCGCAGCAGCTGCAGTGCTTTTTCCAGTGGCCGCGACTGATGGTTGCCGCGAAACAGGATGGCGAATTCGCCCCAGGGAATGTCCTTGGCCTGCTTCAGGTAATGGATTTCGGCGGCAACGCGCTCGGCTTCGTGTTCGGTGTTGCGGCAGGCCCAGATGCGCACGTTTTCGCCGTCGCCGTGCTGGCTCCACAGTTGCTTCAGGTGCACGTGCGGATTCTTCGCGATCAAGGTGTTGGCGCAACGCAGGATGCGGCCCGAGCAACGGTAGTTCTGTTCCAGCTTGACGACTTTGAGTTGCGGGTAGTCCTGCGCGAGCTGGTCGAGGTTTTCCGGATTGGCGCCGCGCCAGGCGTAAATGCTCTGGTCGTCGTCGCCGACGCAGGTCAGGTTGCCGCGCGGCCCGGCCAGCTGCTTCAGCAATCGGTACTGCGCGCCATTGGTGTCCTGGCATTCGTCGACCAGCAGGTAGCGAATGCGCTCGCGCCAGGCCGGCGCCAGTTCCGGATCTTCCTCCAGCAAGCTCAGTGGCAGGCGGATCAGGTCGTCGAAGTCGACCGCGTTGAAGGCCTGCAGTCGCGCCTGGTAACGGCCGTACAGGACTGCGGCTTCGCTCTCGCGCACCGTGCGCGCGGCATCCAGCGCCTGCGCCGGCGACAGCCCTTCGTTCTTGGCGCGTGAGATCAGGCCGCGCAGCGATTCCAACGCGTCCTTCTTCAAGCCGGACGGCGCCAGGTCCTTGACGATGCCCATCTGGTCGTCGCTATCGAAAATGGAAAAACCGCGGCGAAGTTTTGCCCGCGCGTGTTCGATCTGCAGGAACCTGAGGCCGAGCGAATGGAAGGTGGAAATGGTCAGGCCTTCGGCGGCATCGCCGCGCACGCGCTTGGCGACGCGCTCGCGCATCTCGCGCGCGGCCTTGTTGGTGAAGGTGATCGCCGCGATGTGCTTGGCTTCGTGCCGGCCGCGGGCGATCAGGTGGGCGATCTTTTCAGTGATCACCCGCGTTTTGCCGCTGCCGGCGCCGGCGAGCACGAGCAAAGGCCCGTCGGTATATTCAACGGCGAGTTTCTGGGGGGAGTTGAGGCCGGACATGCGGCGCGTAGTTTAGCCGGGTCGGCCGGACCGCCGTCGCGGTTCAGGACAGTGGCCGCCCGGCCCCGCTATCATGGCTGTCGAATTTAATAGACGAGTGTTTCGTTTTATGAATCTATCCCTGACCCGCGTCCTGGGCCTGGCCTTGTGCGCCCTGGCCATGGCCAGCTGTGGCAAGCCCGATGCGCCGGCGCCAGGCGGCGGTGACGCGGCGGCAAGCCTGGCCGTGACCTTGACCCGCGCCGAGTCGCGACCGCTCCAGCGCAGCGTGATCGCCTCGGGACCGGTGACCGCGTGGGAAGAAATGCAGTTGGGCGTCGAACTCAACGGCCTGCGGGTCACTGCGCTGCACGTCGATGTGGGCCAGTCGGTGCGCAAGGGTGAGTTGTTGCTCGAGATCGATCACCGGACCCTGGACAGCGACTTGCGCCAGGCCGACGCCGGGCTGGGCGAAGCGCGGGCCGGCGTGCAACTGGCCAAGCTCAATCTGTCGCGCGGGCAGGCGCTGGCCAAGAGCCAGCTGATCAGCGCCAGCGCGCTGGATGAACTGCGCGCGGGCCTGGTGCAGGCCGAGGCGCGCCAGGCCACGACCCAGGCGCAGCGCGATGGCGTGAAAATGCGCCGGGATTTCGCCGAACTGCGCGCGCCCGACGACGGCATCATTTCCAAACGGATGGTGCAGCCCGGGCAAGTGGTGATGGCCGGCGCCGAGCTGCTGCGCCTGATCCGCCGCGGTCGACTGGAATGGCGGCCGGAGTTGCCGGAAGCCGAGTTGGCGCGGGTCGCGCCCGGCGCGGTCGTGGTGGTCCGCGCGGCCGACGGTCAAACGGTGCCTGGCCGCGTGCGCGCGGTGTCGCCCGGCGTGGATACCGCCACCCGCACCGGCACCGTGTACGCCGAGCTGCCCGAGCCCGGGTCGCTCCAGGCCGGGGCGTTCGTCGAGGGCCGCATCGTCACCAGTAGCTCCACCGCATTGATGGTGCCCGCCGCGGCCGTGGTCATGCGCGATGGCTACGCCTATGTGTTCACCGTGAACGCGAACAACATCGTCAGCCGCGTGCGCGTGCGCACCGGCGCCAGCGACGGCGGCCAGGTCGAAGTGCTCGACGGACTCCGTCCCGGGCAGGCGGTGGTCGCCACCGGTGCCGGCTTTCTCGGCGAGGGCGACAAGGTTCGGGTGGTCGATGCGGCAGCGGCGACGACGGCGGCCAAGGGCGGCGCCACGCGATGAACTTTTCCGCCTGGGCGATTCGCCGGCCGCTGCCGGCGCTGATGATTTTCTTCGTGTTGTGCGTGGCCGGCCTGTACGGCTTCCACGAGTTGCCGATCGCGCGTTTTCCCGACGTCAGCTTTCCGATGGTGACGGTCAACATCAGCCTGCCCGGCGCCTCGCCAAGCCAGCTGGAAACCGAAGTCACACGCAAGGTCGAGGACTCGGTCGCCACCGTCACCGGTATCAAGCGGGTGATGTCGACGGTCAACGAAGGCGTCAGCAGCACCGCGATCGAATTCGTGCTCGAAACCGACCTGTCGACGGCGCTCGACGAAGTGCGCGACGCGGTCACCCGCATTCGCAGCGACTTGCCGCAGGACATCCAGGAACCGGTGATCGCCAAGGTCAACATCGGCGGCTCGCTGATGACCTACGCGGTCGGCTCGAACAAGCGCAGCACCGATGAGCTGAGCTGGTTCGTCGATCGCGAGATCAACAAGGCGCTGTATGGCGTGCCCGGCGTCGCGCTGGTCACGCGCGCCGGCGGCATCGATCGCCAGATCCGCGTCGATCTCGACCCGCAGGCCCTGCAGGCCTACGGCATCAGCGCCGGCCAGGTCTCGCAGCAACTGGCGCGGATCCAGGCCGAGCGCCCGTCCGGCAAAGCCGAGGTGGCCGGCACGCAACAGGTGATCCGCACCGTCGGTACCATCCAGACCGCCGCCCAGCTGCGTGATTTTTCCATCAGCCTGCCCGACGGCCGCGCGTTGCGCCTGTCGGCCCTGGCCACGATTACCGATGGCGCCGCCGATCCGAGCCAGGTGGCTTTGTTCGACGGCAAGCCGGTGGTCGCCTTCTCGCTGTCGCGCACGCGCGGCTCCAGCGAAATCGAAGTGGCCAGGAAAGTGCGTGCCGTGCTCGATCAGTTGCAGCTGGCCAATCCCGATCTGCAGTTCGAATTGGTCACCTCCACGGTCGAGGAGGCGCAACGCTCCTACGACTCGTCGATGACCATGTTGTGGGAAGGCGCGCTGCTGGCCCTGTTCGTGGTCTGGCTGTTCCTGCGCGACTGGCGCGCGACCTGGATTTCGGCGGTGGCGTTGCCGCTGTCGATCATTCCCACGTTCGCCGTGATGCATTGGTTCGGCTTCAGCCTCAACCTGATCACACTGCTGGCTTTGTCGGTGGTGGTCGGCATCCTGGTCGACGATGCCATCGTGGAGATCGAGAACATCGTGCGTCACCTGCGCATGGGCAAGAAGCCGCTCGATGCCGCGCGCGATGCCGCCGATGAAATCGGCATGGCCGTGATCGCCACGTCGATGACCCTGGCCGCGGTGTTCGTGCCGGTGGCGTTCATGCCCGGCATTCCCGGCAAGTTCTTTCGCGAATTCGGCTGGACCGCGGCGACGGCGGTGTTGTTTTCGCTATTGGTCGCGCGCTTGTTGACGCCGATGATGGCGGCCTACCAGTTGAAGGCGCATCCGGTCCGGACCACGGAGCGGCCGCTGATGACCTGGTACCTGGGCTGGGTCGATGCCGCGTTGCGTCACCGCGCGCTCACGCTGTGGATCGCCTTCGGCCTGTTTCTCGCCTCGCTGGCGATCGTGCCGCTGATCCCGACCACCTTCATTCCGATCTCCGACCTGGGCCGCAGCAACCTGAGCCTGGAGCTGCCGCCGGGTTCGCGCCTGGCCGATACCGTGGTGATCGCCGAGCAGGCGCGCGCGAAACTGGCGAGCATCAAGGAACTGCGCCATGTCTACAGCACGGTCGGCAGCACGCTGGACATCGGCGATCCGACCAAGACCGGCGTGGGTGAAGTGCGCAAGGCGACACTGGTGCTCGATTGGGGCGTCGCCGATGCGCGTGAGCGCAGCCAGCAGGAACTCGAACGCGACGCGCGCGCGCGCCTGTCGGATTTGCCCGGCGTGCGCGTGAGTTACATCAGCACCGAACCCGGCGAATTGATGCAGCTGGTGTTGGCCAGCGACGAGCCACAGCGCCTGCTCGATGCGGCGCTGGCGCTGGAACGCGATCTGCGCAGCATTCCGGGCCTGGGCAGCATCACCTCCTCGGCATCGCTCTTGCGTCCGGAGTTGGTGATCGTGCCGGACCCGGCGCGCGCCGCCGATCTGGGCGTAGCCACCGCCGACATCGCCGAAGCGGCGCGCATCGCCACTGCCGGCG
>JBAZBG010000144.1:0-6182 GCA_041671585.1 Arenimonas sp.
CGTGGCCGCAAGCTGACCGGCTTTGAAGCGCTCATTCGTTGGCAGCCGCCCGGACAGAGCATGATCTTTCCGGATCAGTTCATCCCGGTGGCGGAGGAGTCCGGCCTGATCGTCGATCTGGGCAACCTGATGATTCGCGAAGCGTGCCGCCAGTTGGCGTTGTGGCAGCGTTGGGACATCGAGATCGCGGTCAACGTGTCGATGCGCCAATTGCGCAGCGGTCTGCTGGTCGCCACCATCCGCGACGCGCTGTCCGCCAACGACGTGCCGGCCAGGTGCCTGAAGGTGGAGATCACCGAGAGCGCGATGATGGAAAACGTCGAGGACACGGCCGAGCAGCTGCGCGAGATAAAGAAACTCGGCGTGAGGATTTCCGTGGACGACTTCGGGACCGGCTTCTCTTCGTTGAGCCATCTGAAGATGCTGCCGGTCGACGAAATGAAGATCGATCGCAGCTTTGTCGTCGACGTGGCGACCAACAAGCACAGCCAGAAGATCGTCAATTCGATCGTGCGCCTGGCGCACGAGTTGCAGTTGAAGGTGGTCGCGGAGGGCGTGGAGGATGAAAGCGCGATGACCTACCTGCGCTCGATCGGCTGCGACCTGGCCCAGGGTTACCTGTTCGACCGCCCCCGGCCTGCCGAGCAACTGGTTGAGCGCGGCTGGCTGGATCCGAGCGGCAACGCCGCGCGCAATCGCGCCACCGCATGACCCACAAAAAAACCCGCGATCGCTCGCGGGTTTTTCCGTATCGCTCATGTAGGAGCGGCTTTAGCCGCGATGAATCTTGCAAGTGGGAGCGGCTTCAGCCGCGATGAATCTTGCGAAAAGCTTCGCGGCTGAAGCCGCTCCTACAGGCTGGAATCAGGCCAGGCCGGCCTGTTTCATTACTTCGGCGGCGTAGTCTTCGACCACTTTCTCGATGCCTTCGCCAACGGCGATGCGCGAGAAGCTGAGCACTTCGGCCTTGGCTGCCTTGAGCACGGCGTCGACCGACTTGTCGGTGTCCAACGCGTATGGCTGGCCGGTCAGGGTCACTTCGTTGATGATCTTGGAAACCTTGCCGCTGATGATCTTCTCGAGGATCTCGGCCGGCTTGGCCTTGTCCTTGTCGGTCATCTTGGCCATCTCGATTTCCTTTTCCTTGGCGATGAAATCGGCCGGGACGTCGGAAGCCTTGATGTACGGGGGGTTCATCGCCGCGATGTGCATGGCCAGGCCCTTGGCCAACTCGGCATCGCCGCCCTTGAGCTCGACCAGCACGCCGATGCGGCCGCCGTGCACGTAACCGGCAACGATGTTGCTGCTCTCGGTGCGAACCAGGCGACGGACCTGCACGTTCTCGCCGACCTTGGAGATCAGCGCGGCGCGCGCGTGTTCGACGGTGTCGCCGCCGATCCTGGCATCTTTCAATGCTTCGGCATCCGCGGCACCGGAAGCGAGCGCGGCGTCGGCAACCGCCTTCGTGAAGGCCAGGAAGTTGTCATCCTTGGCGACGAAGTCGGTTTCCGAATTGATTTCCACGAGCACGGCCTTGCCGGGCGCGGAGGCGAGCACGATGCGGCCTTCGGCGGCAATGCGACCGGCTTTCTTGTCGGCCTTGGCAAGACCGGTCTTGCGCAGGTATTCCATCGCGTTGTCGATATGGCCTGCGTTCTCGGCGAGTGCCTTCTTGCACTCCATCATGCCGGCGCCGGAGCGCTCGCGCAGTTCCTTGACCAGGCTGGCGGTGATTTCCATGGTGACCCTCTAATTGCGTTGTCAGATGTTGAAGGAGCGGCTCATCTGGGAGCCGCTGGTGTGGGAGCGGCTTCAGCCGCGAAGCTCTTGGCGGGGGTCATCGCGGCAAAAGCCGCTCCCACACAAGCCGCTCCCACTTGTTGCGTGGTACTTAGCGGCCGCCGTCGCGCTTGCCGTCGGGACGGGCGCCATCACGGCGCGGCGCGCCTTTCTTCGGCGGCGGAGCGCGGCGCGGGGCCGCCTTCTTGTCTTCCTTGGCGACCGGATTGCCTTCGGCGTCGAGCTCGACGAACTCGTCGTCGCGCTGGCCGGCCATCGGCTGGGCGGCCTTGCCTTCGAGCACCGAGTCGGCGGCGGCGCGCACGTACAACTGCACGGCGCGGATGGCGTCGTCGTTACCCGGGATCGGATAGTCGACCAGGCCCGGATCGTAGTTGGTATCGACCACGGCGATGACCGGAATACCGAGCTTCTTGGCTTCCTGCACGGCGATGTTCTCGTGGCCGATGTCGATCACGAACAGCGCGTCGGGCAGACGGTTCATTTCCTTGATGCCGCCCAGCGAGGCCAGCAGCTTGTCGCGCTCGCGGCGCAGGCCGAGCACTTCGTGCTTGACCATCTTCAGGAAGGTGCCGTCGGTTTCAGCGGCTTCCAGTTCCTTCAGGCGCGAGACCGAGGCCTTCACGGTGCGGAAGTTGGTCAGGGTGCCGCCGAGCCAGCGCATGCTCATGTACGGCATGCCGCAACGCTCGGCTTCTTCCTTGACCGAATCGCGGGCCGAGCGCTTGGTGCCGACGAACAGGATGGTGCCGCGCTTCTGGGCCAGGGCCGACACGAAGTTCATCGCGTCCTGGAACAGCGGCAGGGTCTTTTCGAGATTGATGATGTGGATCTTGCCGCGGGCGCCGAAAATGAACGGGCCCATCTTGGGATTCCAGTAGCGCGTCTGGTGGCCGAAATGCACGCCGGCTTCCAGCATCTGGCGCATGGTGACTTGGGTCATGTTGATCCTTGAAGAAAATGGAACCGCACCGCAGGTTGGCGGCTGAAGGGTTCCGGGGTTGGGGCTTCCACCTGGCTGCCGTCTCGAACCGCGACCTTGAACCGGTCAGGGCACCCCGGGACGGGGGATAGCCAGGTGTGTGGATTCACCGATGACGCTCGGCGTGGGCGGCCGCGACACGCATGCCACAGCCGGAGAAGTATACCGGGCTGGCCTAAACCCTTGCAACTGTTGGATAATCCGCCCATGAACGTAACGATCAAGACCCCCGAAGAGATCCAGAAGATGCGCATCGCCGGCCGGCTCGCCGCCGAGGTGCTGCAAGTCGTCCGGCCTCATGTGAAACCTGGCGTAAGTACGGCCGAACTTGACCGCATCTGTCACGATCATATCGTGAACGTGCAGAAAGCCATTCCCGCCAACGTGGGCTACAAGGGCTTTCCGGCCAGCGTCTGTACTTCGGTCAACAATGTCATTTGCCACGGTATCCCCACCGAGGCCAAGATCCTGAAAGACGGCGACATCATCAATATCGACGTCACCGTGATCAAGGACGGCTTCCATGGCGACACCAGCCGCATGTACATCGCCGGCAAACCGTCGGTGAAAGCGCAGCGCCTGGTCGACGTGACCCGCGAGGCGATGTTCCAGGCGATCCGCATCGTCCGTCCGGGAACGACCCTGGGCGACATCGGCCATGCCATCCAGCGCTATGCCGAAGCCGAGCGATTCTCCGTGGTCCGCGAATACTGCGGCCATGGCATCGGCCGGGTTTATCACGAAGACCCGCAGGTGCTGCATTACGGCTTGCCGGGCACGGGCATGCGCCTGGAAACGGGCATGACCTTCACCATCGAACCGATGATCAACGAAGGCGCGCGGCATACGCGCCTGATGCCCGATGGCTGGACCGTGGTTACCAAGGACCGATCGCTTTCGGCG
This sequence comes from Arenimonas sp., assembly GCA_041671585.1. Lineage (GTDB taxonomy): Bacteria > Pseudomonadota > Gammaproteobacteria > Xanthomonadales > Xanthomonadaceae > Arenimonas. The sequence continues at coordinate 3,686 of JBAZBG010000144.1, forward strand.
CAGTGGGAGCACACCGTCGCGGTGACCGAAAACGGCGTCGAAATCCTGACCCGAGTGCCGGGCGACGACAACGATCTGTGAGCTCAATCGCGCCCGTTGAGTCGCTGGCTTCGCGTCTGGCGCAAGCGGGCGGCGATGCGGCGTGGCGGGAAATGGCCAAGGCCGCGTTGCTCGAGCATCGCGCCGTGCTGCAGGCAGCGTTCGCGGCCGGCGAAAGCGTCGAGCGTCTGATCGGCAAGCGTTGCGCCCTGATCGATACGCTGGTCACCAGCGCCTGGCAGCGCTGCATTCCTCCGTCGGATCCGTTGAGCCTGCTTGCCACTGGCGGCTATGGCCGCTGCGAGTTGTATCCGTATTCCGACATCGACCTGCTGGTGCTGGCGGAGCCGCGCGTGCAGAAGAAATGCGAGCCGGCGATGGCGCGATTTTTCGCCATGCTCTGGGATGCCGGCCTGGCCACCGGCCATGCCGTGCGCTCGGTCGATGAATGCGTGGATGCGGCGCGCGAGGACATCGCCACGCTGACATCGATGATGGAATTGCGCACGCTCGCCGGCGACGATGGCCGCCGCGCGACCCTGGTGTCTGCATTGTCGACGAAAAAACTCTGGCCGCCTGGAAAATACTTCGAGTCCAAGCGCGAGGAGCAGCGTGCGCGCCACGCGCGCTACAACGATACCGCCGACAACCTGGAACCCAATTTGAAGGAAGGGCCCGGCGGCCTGCGCGACCTGCACACCGTCACCTGGATGGGCATGCGCCTGTATGGCGTACCGGGCTTGCGCGCTCTGGTGCCGCTGGGTTTGCTTGGCGAAGTGGAATGCACCTCGCTGGAACAGAAATGGGCTGACCTGGCCAGGCTGCGCTTCGGCTTGCACCTGGTCGCCGGCCGTCGCGAGGAGCGGCTGCTGTTCGACCACCAGAAGACCCTGGCCACGCTGATGGGCTTGCAGGACGAGGAAGGCAATCTCGCGGTCGAGCAGATGATGCAAGGCTTCTTCCGCGCCGCGGCGACGATGCTGCGCATCAACGATCGCCTGCTGCAGCGTTTCGAGGAGCAACTGGCCGGCGCGGCCGCGCCGGTGCCGGTTGAGCCCGGGTTCGAGCTGCGCCATGGCTATCTGGCGATGAGCGACAGCGCGCGACTGGGTCGAGGGATGGGGGAAATGCTTTCGCTATTCGCCGTGTGGTCGCGGCTGGATTCGGCGCGCGGCCTGCATTCGGAAACCGCGCGTGCGCTGGCGGAATCCCTGCCGGCAATCCTTCCGTACCAGGAAGAACCCCAGGCAGTTCGCGAGCAGTTCATCGAATTGCTGGCGCAACCCAATGCCGTGGCGATGCTTAAGCGCATGGCGCGGCTCGGCGTGCTCGGCCGCTACCTGCCCGAGTTCGGCAAGGTTGCCGGGCGCATGCAGTACGATCTTTTTCACGTCTACACGGTAGACCAGCACACGCTGACCGTGCTGCGAATCCTGGATGAGTTTCTGCGTGGCAGCGCCGTGGCCGGATTCTCGATGACCGCCGAAGTCGCACCGCGCCTGCGCAAGCCGTTCCTGCTGCTGATCGCCGGATTGTTCCATGACATCGCCAAAGGTCGCCGTGGCGATCACTCGCAGCTCGGCGCCGAAGACGTGCGCGCGTTCGCCGAGGCGCATGGGCTGCCGAGTGCGGATGTGGAGTTGCTGGTCTGGTTGGTGCGCAATCATCTGTTGATGTCGGTGACGGCGCAGCGACAGGATATTTCCGACCCTGAGGTGGTTACCCGCTTCGCCGAGTTGGTCGCCGACCGCGAGCATCTGGATTACCTGTACTTGCTCACCTGCGCCGACATCGCCGGCACCAGCCCGAAATTGTGGAATAGCTGGAAAGATCGCTTGCTGGCAGACCTGCACACGGCAACGCGCTACACGCTGCGCCGCGGCCTGGAGCATCCGCTCAACGCCGAAGACATCATGGCCGACACCGGCAACATGGCCCTGGCCAAGCTGCTCGACAGCGGTTTCGACGAAGAGGCGGTCGCCCGCATCTGGGCGACGTTCCCCGACGAGGCGTTTCTGCGCTACCGGCCGGAACAACTGGTCTGGCAGACGCACGGCCTGATTGCCCAGGCCGACAAGTCCTCGCAGGTGCTGGTGCGCGATCACGACACGCCCGGCGGGTTTGAAGTGTTCGTGCGCACGCCGGATCGGGATGGCGTGTTCTCCGCCCTGGTCGCGACGCTGGATCGGCTCGGGTTCAGCGTGCTCGATGCGCGGATACTCAACTCCACCGACGGCTACGCGCTCGATAATTTCCATGTGTTGGCCAGCGGGCACGTGCCCGAGAAAGCGCGCATCGTTGATACCTTGCATGCCGCGCTCGGCGATCCGGCGACGGTGAAGCCGGCGCGGCGGGCAATGCCCCGGCACCTGCGCCATTTCCGGGTGCCGGCGCGCGTGGAGTTCGACACGCTCGATGACGGCCACCGGACCCGGCTCAGCCTGGTCGGCACCGATCG
>JBAZBG010000145.1:0-6152 GCA_041671585.1 Arenimonas sp.
CAGAGCACGCAGAACCTGCAAGTGGTCAAGGTCGACGCCGAGCGCGGCCTGATCGCAATCAAAGGCGCTGTTCCAGGCGCTCCGGGCGGCAACGTCATCGTTCGTCCCGGCACCAAGGGTTGAGGAGTTAGATCATGGAACTCGCCATTAAAGGTAGCGACCAGAAGTTGTCGGTTTCCGACACTGTCTTCGGTCGCGACTTCAGCCAGGATCTGGTGCACCAGGTCGTCGTTGCTTTCCGCAACGCCGGTCGTGCAGGCACCAAGGCCCAGCTGACGCGTTCGGAAGTTCGCGGTACCACCAAGAAATTCAAGAAGCAGAAAGGCGGCGGCGCTCGCCACGGCGATTACCGCGCCCCGATCTTCATCGGCGGCGGCGTGACGTTTGCAGCCAAGCCGCGCAGCTTCGAGCAGAAGGTCAACCGCAAGATGTACCGCGGTGCGATGTGCGCGATCCTTTCCGAGCTCAATCGCCAGGGTCGCCTGACCGTGGTCGATCAGTTCGAGATCGATCAGCCGAAGACCAAGACCATGATCGCCGCGATCGACAAGCTGGGCCTGAGCAAGCGCCCGCTGATCATCACCGAGACTGGTTCGGAAGCTCTGTACCTCGCCGCGCGCAACATTCCCTACGTGGAAGTGCGTGACGTGCAGGGTCTGGATCCCGCCGCGCTGGTCGGTGCCGAGCACGTTGTCATGACCTCGGAAGCGGTCAAGAAAATCGAGGAGTGGCTGGCATGAGCAACATCCGTCTTCTCAATGTAATCCGCGCGCCGCGCGTGTCTGAAAAGACCGCCCGCCTGCAGGAAATCAACCAGTACGTATTCGAAGTGGCGACCACCGCAACCAAGGCCGACGTCAAGCTCGCCGTGGAAGCGCTGTTCAACGTCAAGGTCGAAGCGGTCAATGTTCTGAACGTGAAGGGCAAGAGCAAGACCTTCCGTTTCAAGGCAGGCCGTCGTAGCGACTGGCGTAAAGCGTATGTTCGCCTGGCCGAAGGCCAGACGATCGACGTGATGGCCAAGGCATAAGGCACTCCCATGGCACTGATGACATTCAAACCGACTTCACCGGGCCGTCGCTCGATGGTTCGCGTTTCCACCGCCGGCCTGCACAAGGGCGGCCCGCTGGAAGCGTTGACCGAGAAGAAGCCAAAGACCGGTGGCCGTAATAACAACGGCCGCATCACCACCCGTCACATCGGTGGTGGTCACAAGCAGGCCTATCGCCTGATCGATTTCAAGCGGGACAAGGAAGGTATTCCGGCGCGCGTCGAGCGCATCGAATATGACCCGAACCGCACCGCGCACATTGCGCTGCTGTGCTATGCCGATGGCGAGCGTCGTTACATCATCGCTCCCAAGGGCTTGAACCAGGGTGACCAGGTTGTCGCCGGCAAGGATGCGCCGATCAAGGTCGGTAACACCTTGCCGCTGCGCAACATGCCGATCGGTTCGACCGTGCATTGCATCGAGATGAAGCCGGGCAAGGGCGCCCAGATGGCCCGCGCCGCTGGCGCCGGCGCCCAGCTGATCGCCCGTGATGCTGGTTACGCCACGCTGCGCCTTCGCTCCGGCGAAATGCGCAAGGTGCCGACCGATTGCCACGCCACCATCGGTGAAGTCGGCAACGTCGAACACAATCTCGAGAAGCTGGGTAAGGCCGGTGCCAAGCGTTGGCGCGGAATCAAGCCGACCGTTCGCGGCGCGGCAATGAACCCGGTCGATCACCCGCATGGTGGTGGTGAAGCCAAGGCTGGCCAGGGCAATCCGCACCCGGTCTCGCCGTGGGGCACGCCGGCCAAGGGTTACAAGACACGCCACAACAAGCGCACGCAGAAGTTCATCGTGCGCGATCGCAGGGGTTGATAGGTCATGGCACGTTCACTTAAGAAAGGCCCGTTCGTCGATCACCACCTCATCAAGAAGGTGGAGACCGCGCAGGGCAGCAAGAAGCCGATCAAGACCTGGTCGCGCCGTTCCATGATTCTTCCGGAGATGGTCGGTTTCACGATCGCCATCCATAACGGCAAGGTCCATATTCCCGTGTTGGTCAACGAGAACATGGTCGGCCACAAGCTCGGCGAGTTTGCCGTCACCCGGACCTTCAAGGGTCATGGCGGCGACAAGAAAGCCGGCGGCAAGTAAGGAATCCGGATCATGGAAGCCAAAGCAATCCTCCGCACGGTGCGCATCTCGCCGCAGAAAGCCCGCCTGGTCGCCGACCAGATCCGTGGCCTGCCCGTCGCGCGCGCGCTCAATCTGCTCAAGTTCAGCGACAAGAAAGCGGCCGAGATCATCTACAAGGTGGTCTACTCCGCAACCTCGAACGCTGAGAACAACAACGGCGCCGACGTGGACGAGTTGAAAGTCAGCTCGATCATGGTCGATGAAGGCCCGATCCTGAAACGTTTCATGGCCCGCGCCAAAGGCCGCGGAACCCAAATCTTCAAGCGCACCAGCCACATTTCCGTGGTCGTGGGCTCGGGCAAGAAAGGCTAAGGACAAGAATATGGGTCATAAAGTCCATCCGATCGGTATCCGCCTTGGTATCTCCAAGGACTGGAATTCCAAGTGGTTCGCCAACAAGCGCCAGTACGGCCAGTACCTCGCCGCTGACCTGAAGGTCCGCGAGATGCTGCGCAAGAAGCTTGCGCAAGCTGGTATCTCGAAGATCCTGATCGAGCGTCCGTCGAACACTGCCCGCGTCACCATTCACTCGGCTCGTCCGGGCGTGGTCATCGGCAAGCGCGGCGAAGACATCGAAAAGCTGAAGAAAGACGTGTCCGATCTCATGGGCGTGCCGGTTCACATCAACGTCGCCGAAGTCCGGAAGCCGGAACTCGATGCGCAGCTGGTGGCAGAATCGATCGCGCAGCAGCTTGAGCGCCGCATCATGTTCCGCCGCGCGATGAAGCGCGCCGTCGGCAACTCGATGCGCCTCGGCGCCCTGGGTATCAAGGTCAATGTTGGTGGCCGCTTGAATGGCGCGGAAATCGCCCGTTCCGAGTGGTACCGCGAAGGCCGCGTGCCGCTGCATACCCTGCGTGCGGATATCGACTACGGCTTCTCCGAAGCACTCACCACCTACGGCATCATCGGCGTCAAGGTCTGGATCTACAAAGGCGAAATCTTCGATTTCTCCCAGGTAGGCCAGGAAAAAGTCGAAGAGCGCAACGAGCGTCCGGCCCGTCCGGCACGTGACCCGAGGTAAGCCCAGATGTTGCAACCAAAACGCACCAAATACCGCAAGGTAATGAAGGGCCGCAATGACGGCCTGAGCTGGAGCGGCGCTGCCGTCAGCTTCGGCGAGTACGGCCTCAAGGCTACCCAGCACGGCCAGCTGACCGCGCGTCAGATCGAAGCGGCTCGCCGCTCGATCAGCCGCTACGTCAAGCGCGGCGGCAAGTTGTGGATCCGCGTGTTTCCGGACAAGCCGATCACCAAGAAGCCGATCGAAGTCCGCATGGGCGCCGGTAAGGGCAATGTCGAATATTGGGTGGCACCGATCCAGCCGGGTCGCGTGTTGTATGAAATCGAAGGCATTCCGGAAGACGTCGCTCGCGAAGCGTTCCGTCTGGCCGCTGCCAAGCTTTCTGTGAAGACCACCTTCGTGGTCCGGACGGTGCGCTAATGGAACTCAAAGAACTGCGTCAGAAGTCGCCGGCCGATCTGAAGGCCCACCTGTTGGACCTGCACAAGGAGCAGTTCTCGCTCCGCATGCAGAAGGCCACGGGCCAGCTGGCCAAGACCCACGACATCAGGCTTGTTCGCCGCGAGATCGCTCGCGTGAATATGCTGTTGACCGCTACGAAGCAAGGCTAAGCCATGAGCGAAATCGCCAATACCACTGCTCTCAAGACGGTCGAAGGCCGCGTTGTCAGCAACAAGATGAACAAGACGGTCACCATTCTGGTTGAGCGCCTGGTCAAGCACGCGCTGTACGGCAAGTACATCCGTCGTTCGACCAAGCTGCACGCCCATGACGAAGACAACGCCTGCAATGAAGGCGACGTCGTTCGCGTCACCGAGTGCCGCCCGATGTCCAAGACCAAGAATTGGCGCGTCGTCGAAGTCGTCAACCGCGCTGCTGGCAAGTAAGGAGATCCGACCATGATCCAGGTACAAAGCTACCTCGACGCCGCGGACAACTCCGGCGCCAAGGAAATGATGTGCATCAAGGTGCTCGGCGGCTCCAAGCGCCGTTACGCCCGCATCGGTGACGTGATCAAAGTCACCGTGAAAGATGCCATTCCGCGCGGCAAGGTCAAGAAGGGCGAGGTCTACGACGCAGTCGTGGTCCGTACCCGTTCCGGCGTGCGTCGTCCCGATGGTTCGCTGATCCGTTTCGACGGCAATGCGGCCGTGCTGCTCAACAACAAGCAGGAGCCGATCGGCACCCGCATCTTCGGGCCAGTAACCCGCGAGCTGCGCTCCGAGAAGTTCATGAAGATCGTCTCGCTCGCGCCTGAAGTGCTCTGAGCGAAAGGAAAACATATGAACCGTATTCGTAAAGGTGACCAGGTGATCGTGATCGCCGGCGCCGACAAAGGCAAGAAGGGTGAAGTTGTCCGTGTTGCCGGCGACAAGGTCGTCGTGCAGAACATCAACATCATCAAGCGTCACACCAAGCCGAATCCCCAGGCAGGTCAAGCTGGCGGAATCATCGAACGTGAGGCGCCGATCCATATCTCCAACGTCATGTTGTTCAACACCGGCTCCGGCAAGGGTGAGCGCGTTGGTTTCAAGGTGCTCGAGGATGGACGCAAAGTGCGTGTGTTCCGCTCGAGCGGTGAAGCGCTGGACGCTTGAGGATTAGGCAATGACTACCCGTTTGGAAAAAATCTACAAAGAAACCGTTGTTCCGAAGCTGATGGAAAAGTTCGGCTACGACAACGTGATGCAGGTTCCGCGCATCAGCAAGATCTCGCTCAACATGGGCGTGGGCGAGGCTGTGGGCAACAAGAAGATCCTCGAGAACGCCGTGGCCGACATGGCCAAGATCGGTGGTCAGAAGCCGGTAACGACCAAGGCTCGCGTCTCGGTGGCCAGCTTCAAGATTCGTGACGGCTGGCCGATCGGCTGCAAGGTGACCTTGCGCCGCGCCAGGATGTACGAATTCCTGGATCGCCTGATCAGCATCTCCCTGCCGCGCGTCCGCGACTTCCGCGGCGTGTCGGGTCGTTCCTTCGATGGCCGTGGCAACTTCAACATGGGCATCAAGGAACAGATCATCTTCCCGGAAATCGATTTCGACCAGGTCGACGCGATGCGCGGCATGGACATCGCCATCACCACGACGGCGAAGACCAACGAAGAAGCCAAGGCGCTGCTCGAGGCCTTCAACTTCCCCTTCCGCAACTGATATTCAGGAATTAATCATGGCCAAGACGTCAATGGTGAACCGCGATATCAAGCGGAAGAAACTGGTAAAGAAATTCGCGAGCAAGCGCGCCGAGCTGAAGGCAACCATCTCCAGCCCGACCGCTTCGTTCGAGGACAAGATGGAAGCCGTCACCAAGCTGCAGAAGCTGCCGCGCGACTCTTCCCCGTCACGCGTCCGTAATCGTTGCGCGCTCACCGGCCGTTCGCGCGGTGTGTACGCCAAGTTCGGCCTCGGTCGCAACAAGCTGCGCGAAGCCACCATGCGTGGCGATGTGCCCGGCCTTCGCAAGGCGAGCTGGTGACCGCCTTTTCCCGGCTGCGTCACGGGCCGGGATCAAGCGGATATCGGTGCTGCCAACCTAAAAACAAGGTAAGCAATTTATGAGCATGACTGATCCTATCGCCGACATGTTGGTGCGCATCAAGAATGCGCTCGCGGTCGGTAAACCGCAGGTTTCCATGCCTGCCTCGCGTCTGAAGCTGGCCATCGCCAACGTTCTGCGCAGCGAAGGCTATCTTGGCGACGTCCGCACCACGGGCGAGGGCGCCAAGGCCCGTCTGGAAATCGCGCTGAAGTATTACGAAGGCAAGCCGGTCATCGAGCGCCTCGAGCGCGTTTCCAAGTCCAGCCTGCGCCAGTACCGCGGCAAGGACGAACTGCCCAAGATCCTCGCCGGTCTCGGTGTGGCCATCATCTCCACCTCGCAAGGTCTGATGACCGATCGCCAGGCCCGCGCTGCGGGCGTGGGCGGCGAAGTCATCTGCCTCG
>JBAZBG010000146.1:0-1470 GCA_041671585.1 Arenimonas sp.
CATTGTCTTCGTGCGGATTATGCGAGGCCGAGATGACGATGCCGGCATCGGCCCGAAGCGAACGCGTGAGATAAGCCACGGCGGGTGTCGGCATCGGTCCGAGCATGCGCACGTCGGCTCCGGCGGCAACCAGCCCGGCTTCGAGAGCCGCTTCGAACATGTAGCCGGAGATCCGCGTGTCCTTGCCGATCACTACCGTGGCATGCGGTTTGTCGCCAGCCAGCACGCGTCCGGCGGCACGCCCCAGGCGCAGCATGAAATCCGCGGAAATCGGGCCCTCGCCCACACGCCCGCGGATGCCATCGGTGCCGAAATACCTGCGCGCTGTCATGCCGGTCTCAGCTTTCAGCGACGACCGGCGCCGGCTGTCGCATCATCAGCGCCAGCAGGGCGCCGAGCTTGTCGCGCATCTGCCGGCGATCGATGATCAGATCCACGGCGCCATGTTCGACTAGGAATTCCGAACGTTGGAAACCTTCGGGCAAGGTTTCGCGCACGGTTTGTTCGATCACCCGCGGGCCGGCAAATCCGATCAGCGCCTGTGGTTCGGCGACATTCACATCGCCGAGCATGCCCAACGAAGCCGATACGCCGCCGGTGGTCGGATGCGTGAGCACTGAAACGAAGGGCAAGCCCGCGGCGCGCAGCCGTCCCAGCGCTGCCGACGTCTTGGCCATCTGCATCAGCGAGAACAGACCCTCCTGCATGCGCGCGCCGCCGGTGGCCGAGAAACACACCAGCGGGCAGCGCAGCGCCAGGGCCCGTTCGGCGGACAGGGCGAAGCGTTCTCCCACCACCGAGCCCATCGATCCACCCATGAAACGGAATTCAAACGCGCTGGCGCAGATGTCGCGCCCATGCAGTTTTCCTTGCACCGAGACCAGCGCATCGCGCTCGCCGGTGTTTTTCTGCGAGGCCTTGATGCGGTCGGCGTAGCGCTTCTGGTCCTTGAAATGCAGGGCGTCGACCGGCGCCAGCTCGGCGCCGATTTCCTCACCGCTGTCGTCATCCAGGAAACTGGCCAGGCGCTCGCGGGCGCCGATGCTCAAATGGTGATTGCACTTGGGGCAGACCCGCAGGTTCTTTTCCAGCTCCGGTCCGTACAAGGCCGTGCCGCAACGGTCGCACTTTTCCCACAGCCCTTCGGGAACGCCGCGCTTGCCGCCGCCCTGGGTGCGGATGCGTGCCGGCATTAGTTTGGTCAGCCAACTCATCGAGCCACTCGCGTCAATCCTGAGAGGGTCAGTTTAGCCGATCCGGGCCGGGGTCCGTTCACCCCGGGGCGTCGATGGCCGCGCGTAGCGGCGCCAGGAAGGCCGTGGCTCGCGCCGCGGCCTCTTGCATTGATTCGGCCGTCGCCAGGCGCTCGACCAGCGCGCTGCCGACCACGATGCCGTCGGCGATGGTCGCCACTGCGGCTGCCGAAGCGGCATCCTTGATGCCAAAACCAATCAACACCGGCACTTTCGA
>JBAZBG010000146.1:1570-6145 GCA_041671585.1 Arenimonas sp.
AACGACTCACGCTGTTTCAGGTCGTCGACCTTCGCCGTGCGCAGGTAGTGGTGCGCAGCGTAACGGCTGAAGCCGTGCATCATGGCAAGCTGCGCGTTGTGCGAATCGAGGCGCTTTTCAATGCCATTGGCCATGTCGATGAAGGCATTGACGTCGGCGTAGAACTCGGGCGGCACCACCGGCGTTGCCGGGCTTGCTTTGTCGGTCATGTGAATTTCTTCTCGAAGTTGAATGGTTGGAAAGAAGGATACCGAACCGGTTAGAGGCTGATGCCTTCGCGCCGGGCGATCGTGTAGATGTCCTTGTCGCCGCGACCGGACAGATTGGCCAGCACCAGGGCGTCGGCGGGCATTTGACGAGCCAGCTTCATCGCCTGGGCAATCGCGTGGCTGGACTCCAGCGCAGCCAGGATGCCCTCTGTGCGCGCCAGCAGGTGGAAGGCTTCCATGCACTCGTCGTCGGTGATGCCGGCGTATTGCGCGCGCCCGGAATCCTTCAGGAACGAATGTTCGGGACCGACGCCTGGGTAGTCCAGTCCGGCCGAGATGGAATGAGTCTCGGTGATCTGGCCATCGTCGTCGCAAATCAGGTAAGTACGATTGCCGTGCAGCACGCCCGGGCGCCCTGCGCTCAGCGAGGCCGCATGACGGCCGGTGGCAATGCCCTCGCCCGCCGCTTCCGCCCCCCAGAGTGCGACCTGCCGGTCGTTGAGGAAAGGATGGAACATGCCGATCGCGTTGGAACCGCCGCCGACACAGGCCACGATCGCATCGGGCAGGCGCTGATAGGTCTCCAGCATCTGCGCCCGCGACTCGCGTCCCACGACCGCGTTGAAATCGCGCACCATGCGCGGATACGGGCTCGGGCCCGCCGCCGTGCCGATGATGTAGAACGTGTCGCGCACGTTCGACACCCAGTCGCGCATGGCTTCGTTGAGCGCGTCCTTGAGCGTCTTGGAACCGGAGTGCACGGCCACGACCTCGGCGCCCAGCAACTTCATCCGGTAGACGTTGATCGCCTGCCGCTCGATATCCACCGCGCCCATGTACACCACGCACTTCAGGCCCAGGCGCGCGGCGACGGTCGCCGACGCCACGCCGTGCTGGCCGGCGCCGGTCTCGGCGATGATCCGGGTCTTGCCCATGCGCTTGGCCAGCATCGCCTGGCCGATCGTATTGTTGATCTTGTGCGCGCCGGTGTGATTGAGGTCCTCGCGCTTTAACAGGATGCGCGCGCCGCCGACGTGTTTGCTCAGTCGCTCTGCCTCGTAGATAGGGCTCGGCCGGCCGACATAATGCTTGTAGTCGTGCTCGAGCTCGGCCAGGAATTCCGGCTGGACCCGGTGGTGGTCATACGCGGCCGCGAGTTCTTCCAGCGGCGCGATCAGCGTCTCGGAAACGAACGTCCCGCCGTAGACGCCGAAGTGGCCGCTGGCGTCGGGAAAAACATGGTAGTCGCTGATCGGCGCCAACTGCGGGTCAGGAATTGTCTGCGAATTACTCAAGATCGCCACGTCGAACCTCGTCCAGGAATTGCTGCATTTTTTCGCCATCCTTGAGGCCCGGCGAAATCTCGATACCGCTGCTCACATCGACCGCGAACGGCCGAGCTTCGCGGATGGCGGCACAGACGTTTTCTGCGCCCAGGCCGCCGGCCAGGAAGATCGGGCGGTTCAGGCGCGGTGTCTGGCTCCAGTCGAAGCTTTCGCCGCGACCTCCGGTTTGTCCGGGGCCGTGGCCGTCGAGCAGGAACGCTGCTGCCGAAGGATAACGCTTCGCCACGTGCTGCGGGTCGTCGGCGCCCACGCCCATCGGCAGCGTTTTCAGGAACGGCAGCCCGAAGCTGCGGCAGAATGCGTCGTTTTCATGACCATGAAACTGCAGCATGGTCGGCCGCAACCGGCGCATGGCGTCGAGCACTTCACTGCCACGCGGATTCATGAACAGCGCGACGACATCGACCAGCGGCGATACGGCGGCACGCAGCCCGGGCAGCTGACTGGGCTGCAACAAGCGCGGGCTGGCACGCACCATGACAAAGCCAAGGGCATCCACGCCCAGCTCGCAGGCCAGGCGCACGTCGCCAGGACGCGTGAGTCCGCAGAACTTGACGCGCGTGCGGGTCATAGCGTCACCGCCACGGGCAGGTTCCATTCGCCCGGAAATTTCGGTCCCAGGAACACCAGTCCGGCGGCCGGCGCGGTGGGGCCGGCGACGTTGCGATCGCCGCCTGCGAGCAGCGTGCCCAGCCACGATTCCTCTTGTTCGCCGCGACCGACCGGTATCAGACTGCCGACGATGTTGCGCACCATGTGATGCAGGAAGGCGTTGGCCTGCACGTCGACGAGAACCTGATCGGCTTCGCGGCAAACCCGGATCGAATGCACTGTGCGGATCGGATGCTTGGCCTGGCACTGCACAGTGCGAAAGGCACTGAAATCGTGCTCGCCGATCAGCTGCTGCGCAGCGCGATGCATCGCATCGGCATCGAGCGGCAAGCGTTCCCAACTGAGAAACTGGCGCTGCATCGCCGGCGGTATGTTCCGATTGAGGATCCGGTAACGATAGCAGCGCGCGCGCGCCGCGTAGCGGGCATGGAAGCCGGCGTCGACGGCCTGGCACCAGAGTACGCGCACGCTGGCGGGCAAACGGGTATTGCTGCCCAACACCCAGGCGCGTTCGGTGCGCGGCACGTCGCTGTCGAAATGGACTACCTGGCAAGCCGCGTGCACGCCGGCATCGGTTCGGCCGGAACAAATCACCGTCACCGGTTGATCGGCGACAAAGCCCAGTGCCGTCTCGACCGCAGCCTGCACCGTCGCGCCATTGCCGTGGCGCTGCCAGCCGAGGAATTCGCTGCCGTCGTATTCGATGCCGAGTGCGTAGCGCATGGGTGTGTTGAAAAAGAAGGGCCGGGTTTCCCCGGCCCTGGTCAGTTCGGGGCTGAGGATTTCAGCCGATCATCTCAGCCAATTTCCTTGAGAATGCGCCCGGCTTCGGATTGCGCCACCGGCCCACCCTCCGCGAGGACTTCCTCCAGCATGCTGCGCGCGCCGTCGAGGTCGCCGATGGCGAGGTAAGCCTTGGCCAACTCGATGCGGGTGGCGCTCGCCTCGTCCTCGACCATCATCTGCGCTTCGCTGCGATGGACGTCTGTCGGCGACGCACCAAAATCACCAAAAGCCGCGGAATGGTCGTCCAGATCGATTTCGCTGCCGGTCTCGGCTTCGCTGGGCAGGTCGAAAACCTTGACTGGCGCCGGAGCCCGCTCGGCGGGTTGAGGCGTTGCGGTCACGGAGGCGGAGGCAACCACGGGCGCGGGAGCGGGAGTTGGTTTTGCAGGCGCCGCCGGCGCGACGACGGCCGCTGCCGGCGCGACTGCGGCCACGGCCGGCGCGACGACGGCCGCTACCGGCGTTGGAACAGGCGCCGGAGTCGCCGCTGGCGGCGGCATGGGAGCAGCCGGGGCGGCCCGCGCCGGCGCTTCGGTATCGCCAAAGCGCGGCGAATTCCACCCTGCCTGACTGAACAGCGTATCGCCCGGCATCAGTGACGCGCCCATGATGACCGCCTCGCGCCAGCGCGGATCCATGGTGCTCGGGACCCGCGCGCGCATGGCCTGGGCCGCCAACTCGTACTGTTTGGCGTTGCCGCGCGAATGGTGCAGCCGGAGCAGGCTCAAATGCGCTTCCAGATCCTGCGGGCGTTCGCGGACCGCTTCTTCCAGCGCGTGCAGGGCCGGGTCGGCGGGCAGTGCAGGCTTGGCCGCGGCAGGCGCGACAACCGCCGGCGTCGGCTGCGGTTTGATTTTTTCGCCTGCCTCACGGGTCTTGGCGATACTCGCGCGCAAGGCTTCGTCATCCGACAACCGCCGCGGCGCGGCCTCGCCGTTTTCCGGCTTGGGCTTGGCGCGCCGCAGGGCGAGCACCAGCCCACCGAGCACCAACAGCAAGGCACCACCCAGAATGTAGAGATTCGAGTACCACGGCTTGGCTTGGGGAGCCTCGGCGGGCGCGGCAACCGGCACGGCAGTGTCGGCGGCTGTCGCATCGGCAGTGGCCGCGGGCGCTGGTGCGGGAGCGGGCGCTGCCGTGTCCGGCGCGGCGGCGACCGCCGGCTCGCTTTCCATCTGCTTCAGGCGATCCTGCAGTTCCTTCAGTTGGCTGTTCTGCATTTCGATCAGGCGTTGCCGGTCAGCTTCCGTTTTCTCGAGATCGGAAACGCGCGATTTCAATTCCGTGACTTCAGCAGTGCGCGCCGCCAGGTCTTCGCGCGCCTGTGCCAATTCGGCGCGCAGCTCAGTGCCGCCGGCGCCTGCAGCCGCTCCCGACTGCGCGCCTCGCGCCGCCGCATTGCCCGATGGCGGAACGATTTCCAGGCGCGACGACGGTCGGCTCGGGCGCGCGGCGGTGGCCCGCGGAGGCGAAGCGGGTTTCGGCGCGGCGGGTGTCACCGCGATGTTCTGGTCGGCGCTGCTTTCCTCAGGCTGCGGCACGGGTTGGCGCGGCGAGCGCCAGGCGGCAGCCTGCTGGCTGACCAGCGCCGCGGCTTCGTCGGCCGACAGGCTGTTGACCTC
>JBAZBG010000147.1:0-6137 GCA_041671585.1 Arenimonas sp.
TGGGCATCGACCCGGACCATCTGCGCAACATCTTCGACATGTTCACGCAGGTCGACAGTTCGCTGGAACGTTCGCGTGGCGGGCTTGGCATTGGCCTGACCTTGGCCCGCAGGCTGGTGGAAATGCACGGCGGGCGACTTGCCGCGACCAGCGCCGGGATCGGTCAGGGAAGTGAATTCACCGTCAGCCTGCCCTTGTCGATCGTCGACAACGTCGCCGATCACCGGATGCCTGTCGGCAAGCCGGTGTTAGTCGCGGCGAAGTCATTGCGTATCATGGTGGTCGACGACAACAAGGACTCGGCCGACATGCTGGCGTTGACGCTCAAGATGATGGGTCACGACGTACTCACGGTCTACGATTCCCTGGTTTTTCTGGAGACAGCAGTGAGTTACCTGCCCGACCTGGCCTTCATGGACGTCGGCATGCCTGTGCTCAATGGTTTCGCGTTGGCATCGCAGATGCGCAGCCAGGCATGGCCCGACAACCGGCGTCCACGACTGGTTGCCTTGACCGGCTGGGGGCAGGAAGAGGACCGCCGGCTTTCCGAAGAAGCTGGGTTCGATGAACACCTGGTCAAGCCCGCGGACCTGGAGACGATCGAGCGCGTCTGCCTGGATGCAATCGAAATGATGGACGCAGGACAGGCGACCGCCTCGTGAGCACCCGGCACTCGCTGCCCTCCAATCCCGTGTTGCCGGCGGCTCCTGCACCCACCTGCGCCGCGGTCGCCGGACCGGAGGTCGGCGCGCTGCCGACGGAATGGTGGTCCCATCTGGGCCATGACTTGCGCAGCTCGATCGCACCGATGCGCATGGCCGTGCAATTGCTCCAGAGCGGACGGATTGCCGCGGCCGACCAGGCGGATGCGCTGCAGGTGATCGATCGCCAGCTCGATTCGCTGCTGACGAGCATTGACGACCTGAGCGACTTGCTGCGCCTCAATGCCGGAAAACGCGTCGTGAATCCGGCGCCGAATGACTTGAACCTCCTGCTCGACATCGTTTCCGGACGTGGCTCGCTGCTCAAGCGTCTGGAAGCCCGCCACCAGTCGCTGAGCTGCGTGCCCGTCGACGCGCCGGTCATCACCAACCACGATCCTGCGCGGCTGGTGGCCTTGCTGGAGTACCTGATCGGGAAGTCAGCCGAGTGCGCGGCGCCAGGCGCCGTGCTGACGCTGGAGCTATGCCGGCAAGGCGGCCAGGCGCAGATGCGCATCACCGGCGCCGGGCCCTTGCTCGCGATCGATCCGGACGTGAGGAACGTGACCGGCGCGGCACCGATCTCGGCCGACACAGCCGGCATCAAGTCTTTGCTGATGCGCGAGTACGCCAGGTTGAGCGCAATTTCCTTTTCGCCGATAGATGAAAAAATCGGTATCGCTATGGCGATGTCTCTGGTGCCGGATTAAGGTCGCAAAGTGGCCGACCCAAACAGGCCTTGTTCAGGTTGTTGGTCCTATTTTTAGGGCTCAGTTGGTTCCGGCGGATTCCGGAAGATTGACAGTCGAATCGACACGTTCCCCCCACCGCACAAGGAAGTAGCCATGAACACGACCGCACGAATTTTTCTAGCCTTTGCCCTTGCCGGTTCGCTTGCTGCTTGCGATACCGCACAAAAGGACGAAGCCCAGGCGGATGCCGCGGCAGCGCAGGCCGATGCAGCGGACCCTGCGGCTGACGCCGCTGCCGCGGAGGCAAGCGCCGCCATGGACGCTGCCGGCAATGCTATTGGCAACGCGGCGGACGCCAGCGCCGAAGCGGCTGAAGCCGCGGCAGTGGAGGCGGCCAATGAAGCCGCCGCCCTCGGCCATGAAGCCAGCGCCGAGGTGAAAGAAGAAGCAGAACAGACCGCTGACGCGGCCCAGGCCGCCGCCGACGCCGCCCGCGAAAAAATGGACGACAGCGAAAATCCCAAGAAGTGAGGCGCAGCCAATCGCGCCTTGGACGGCGGGCGCTCGATGAGTGCCCGCCGTTTCTGTTTGAACCGGCTACAAGCCCCGGGCGGCCGGCCCGTCAGCGCCGCCTCGAGGATTCCGGTTAATGGCCTGGAGTAGGAAACGGATGATCATCGCCGGCTTGATCGGTGCGCTGGTCGCTGTCTTCGTGACGGTGTTGGCCATGAATTTCATTAGCGCCGAGAAACAGATCCAGACCTCGCTGGAGCACCGATATGGCGTCGGCGACCCGCAATTCAGTCGCGAGCTTGGAACCTTGCTCGGTCCGGCGATCATCGATGGCAATCGCGTACAGAACTTCGAGAACGGAGTCGAGATATTCCCGGCGATGTTGGCCGCGATCGGCGAGGCCAAGCAGACAATCACTTTTGAAACCTATATCTACTGGTCCGGCGAGGTGGGTGCTGCCTTCGCCAGGGCGTTTGAGGAACGCGCGCGTGCAGGAGTCAAGGTACACGTGCTGATCGACTGGGCCGGCAGCCAGAAGATGGAGGATAAGCTGATCGAGGAAATGATCGCCGCCGGAGTCCAGGTGCAGCTCTACCACCCGTTGCGTTGGTACAACCTGGGTCGCATGAACAATCGAACGCACCGGAAATTGCTGGTGGTGGATGGAAGAGTGGGGTTCACGGGCGGCGTCGGTATCGCCGATCCCTGGGATGGCGACGCGCAGGATCCGCAGCACTGGCGTGATTCGCACTACCGCCTGGAAGGTCCGGCCGTGGCCCAGATGCAGGCGGCGTTCATGGACAACTGGATCAAGACATCAGGCAAGGTCCTGCAGGGCGCCGAGTATTTTCCGCCGTTGCAGCCGGTCGGCAGCGCGCTGGGCCAGGTGTTCACCAGTTCGCCCAGCGGCGGCGGCGACAGCATGCAGCTCATGTACCTGCTATCCATTACCGCCGCCGAGCACACCATCGATTTGTCCGCGGCTTATTTCGTTCCCGACCCGTTGACGCGAAAGGCCTTGAGTTCAGCGCTCAAGCGCGGCGTCAAGGTGCGCATCATCGTGCCAGGCCGGCACAACGATGCCGATGTCGTGCGCGATGCCTCGCGTTCGGACTGGGGCGAGGTGTTGCAGGCCGGCGCTGAAATCTACGAGTACCAGCCGGCAATGTTCCATTGCAAGATTCTGATCGTCGATTCGCAACTGGTTTCGGTCGGATCGACCAACTTCGACAACCGGTCATTCCGGCTCAACGACGAAGCGAATCTCAACGTCTACGACAAAGCCTTCGCCGAACACCTGGAAGATGTTTTCGAGCAAGACTTGAAGCAGTCGCGGCAAATCACCTACGCACAATGGAAGAAGCGTCCCCTTCACCAGAAGCTCAAGGAAAAACTCTCCTCCCTCCTGTCTCCACAGCTGTAGCCCCCCTGTAGGAGCGGCTTCAGCCGCGAACCGCCTCAGCCCCCACCCCCTGCCTTCCGGCCTATGTGCTTAGGTGTAGTAGATAACTACACTACCAGCACAAGGGAACGACTCCGGCAGCCGCCGGAGCACCCTGACCGACAGGGGCGTCGCCGTGGCCAGTTGTGAACTTTCTTTAAAGTCAGTGAGTTACCAGTATGCCGGGGGCCACAGAGCGGTCTCCGACATCAGCCTCAACCTGGCCCCTGGCATCCTCGGCCTGCTCGGTCCGAACGGGGCAGGGAAGTCCACGTTGATGCGAATCCTGGCAACGCTGGCCCGGCCGACCGCCGGCAAGGTGACCTGGAACGGCACAGACATCGCCGCCGAGCCGAACGCCCTGCGCATCGCGCTGGGTTACCTGCCCCAGGATTTCGGCGTCTACTCAGCGCTCAGCGCGCGCGAATTCCTGGCCTTCCTGGCGGCGGTAAAGGGCCTGTCGGGAGCCTTGGCGCGCGAGCGGGTCGACGCCTGCCTGAGCCTGGTCGGGCTCAATGATGCCGCCGATCGACGGCTCGGCGAGTTTTCCGGCGGTATGCGCCAACGTGTCGGCATCGCGCAGGCGCTGTTGAACGATCCGGCGCTATTGATCGTCGATGAGCCCACGGTCGGATTGGATCCGGAAGAACGGATGCGCTTCCGTCATTTGCTCACCGACCTGGCTGGCGAACGCCTGGTCATTCTTTCCACGCACATCGTCTCCGACGTTGAAGCAAGCGCGACCGCATTGGCGGTGATGTCGGCCGGACAACTTCGTTTCCACGGCACGCCCGAACAACTGCTGGCCAGGGCCGAAGGCCACGTCTGGGAATGGAACCTGGCACCGGAACAACTTGCGGACGTGCGCTCCAAGTTCATTGTCTGCGCCTCGTTGCGGCGCCCTGACGGAATTCGCGTGCGCGTGGTCAACAGCGAGCAACCGCATGTCGATGCGCAAGCGGTGATGCCAGGCCTCGAGGACGCCTACACCTGGCTGCTCGGCGCCAATGCCGGGAGGCACTGAGATGGCCGCGCTGCAGCGCTTCTTCGCCATCCTGCTCGCCGACTTGCGCGAGCGCACGCGGAGTCCGCGGTTCTGGGTGTTGCTGCTGCTGATCGTGGCAGGCACCTGGCGTTGCTTTCCCACGGTGGACGCTGGCTACATGGTGTTGTCCCTGAACGGCGGCCTTCGCGGCGAATATTCCAGCGCCTGGGTCGGCATGGTGCTGGCCATGGTTTACAGCTCGCTACTGAGCCTGGGCGGATTCTATGTGGTGCGCGGCACGCTGGTGCGCGACATCGAAACGCGAGTGTGGCAGCTGCTGGTAGCCACGCCGATGACGCGTGGCGGTTACCTGTTGGCGAAGTGGGCGAGCCACATGGCGGTCTTCGCGCTGGTGGTCGTTGCCGGCCTGGGCGTGGGCCTGCTTGCGCAATGGATCCGTGGCGAGGACCGCGCCATCGATCTGTGGGAACTGGCCAAGCCGGCGTTGCTGTTGAACTTGCCCGGCCTCGCCATGACGTCCATGGTCGCCATCTGGTTCGATCTTATTCCCTGGCTGCGGCGCACCGCGGGCAATGTGCTGTTCTTCTTCCTCTGGATTACCGTCACGTCGATGTCGGTCATTCCACTGGAAAATCCCACGGACAGCGTCCGCAACGGCTGGCGCAGCGATCCCAACGGTCTGGTCGTCGTCGCGCGCGACTTGCATCGCGTTCGCGAGCAGCAAACCGGCAAGCCGCAGGAATTCGGTTTCAGCGTCGGCGTCCAGATGATGCGCAAGAAGTCGCCGGAGCTGTTCGAATGGAAAGCCTGGCCGGTGCGTGCGATCGATGTGCTCGGTCGGTCCTTCTGGCTGTTCGGCGCCCTGGGTGGCGTGCTGTTGGCTGCACGCTTTCTTGACTGGGCGGCCGCGCGTGGATCGACCGCGACGACGGCTCGTTCCCAGGCCGGCCGCCGTCTGCGCTGGCTCGATCGCCTGCTCGATCTGTTCGCGCGCGGGCCGCTTGGCCTGCTCGCGGTCGCCGAGCTCAAGGTGGCGCTCAGGCAGCGTCCCTTCTGGTGGTGGCTGGCGGCATTGGTCGCCTTCGGGCTGCAATTGTTCGCGCCGGGCAAGGGCATGCACGTGGGCATGTTGCTCGCCTGGATACTGCCGCTCGACATCCTGGCGCGCGGCATCCTGCGCGAATCCGATCACGGCACCGGCGGGCTGATCTTCGCGGCGCCGAACATCCTTCGCCGCTTGCTGGGCGCACGTTTTGCAGTCGGCTTCGCGTTGCTGATGGTGATGACCTTGCCCGGCATGCTGCGCTTGTTGGCCACCTCGCCCGGCTCGGCGTTGGCAGCGCTGGTCGTGTGCGCCTCCATCGCCAGCTGGGGCCTGTGCCTGGGCGCGCTGTGCCGCACCTCACGGCCGTTCGAACTGGTGCTGATCGTGGCCACTTACGCCGCCCTGCAAGACGCCCCGGTGTTCGACCTGAGTCTGACGCCGCAACTCACCGCGCTGTGGCACGGCATGTTGTTGTTGCCGGCATGGATAGCTCTGGCCTGGGCCTGGCCGCGGTTGGCGCGGCGCTGAGGGCGTGGCGTACGCGAACAACGAAAAAGAAAAAGGCCGGAGTCCTTGCGGGCTCCGGCCTTTCCTGATGTTGCGTGACGCTTGAATGGTGGAGGTGGGGGGAGTTGAACCCCCGTCCGAGAGCACTCCATCTCCGGCACTACATGCTTAGCTCGTTGTTCGTTCTCGTCAGCCGGCAACACAACGTGCGAGGCACACCGTCTGACACACC
>JBAZBG010000148.1:0-6056 GCA_041671585.1 Arenimonas sp.
TGACCGAAGATGCCGTGCTCAAGCGCTTGCGCTGGCGCTGCCGGCGCGGGATGCGTGAACTGGATCAGCTGATGTTGCGTTACCTCGACTGCCGCTGGCCACAGGCCGATGACGGCGAAAGAGGCGTTTTCCTACGTCTGCTCGACTGCGAAGACGATAAGCTCTGGCAATGGTGCATGGGCCGCGAACGGCCCGACGATCCGGAGTTGCATGCCCTTGTCCAACGAATCATCGAGCTGCCGCATTGACTGGCGACCCTCGCCACTGCTGAGCGCGGCGCTGGTCTGCCTCGGCGCGTTGGCGGCGACCGCGCTCTGGTTGAGCGCCTTGCCGCTGGCCTGCAAGCTTCCGCTGGGCCTGCTTGCCCTCGGCCATGGCGGCTGGCTGGCGCGACGCGAGGCGCGGCGCAGGGTGTTTTCCGTGGAATGGAACCTTGATGGATCCGGGGTGGTCATGTGCCTGGCCGATCGTTCGCTGCCGTTGTCGGCGGTGCGGGTGAATGTCCGCGGCCCCCTGGCCAGCGTCTCCGGCCGCGGCCTGGACGGGCGGACACGGCGCTTGTTGTGGTTCCCAGATACGCTGCCGGTGGTGTCGCGACGCGCCCTGCGCCTGCAATCGGGCAATCAAATGGTGGATTCCGACCCGACCCTTGCGACAATGTCGGGCTGAGACCAAAAGGATGTCCATGTTCCAACCCTTGTCGTTCGCCATCGGGCTGCGCTATCTGCGCGCAAAGCGCCGGAATGGTTTTATTTCCTTCATTTCGCTCGCCTCGATCCTCGGCATCCTGATCGGGGTGATGGCGTTGATCACCACCATTTCGGTGATGAACGGATTCCAGGAAGAATTGCGCGAGCGCATCCTCGGCATGGTTTCTCACGCCACCATCGACGGGCTCGACGGCCCGCTTGAAAACTGGCCGCAGGCGGTTGCCTTGAGCCAGAAGGATTCGCGCGTGTTGGGCGCGGCGCCCTACGTGCAGACCGAGGCGCTACTGCAGGGTTTGCGTCGGCAAGGCGCGCTTATCCGTGGCGTGTTGCCGGAACAGGAGCCGAAAGTGTCGGACCTCGGCACGAAGATGAAGCAGGGCAGCCTGACCGACCTGAAGCCCGGCGGGTACCGCATCATTCTGGGCAAGGAGCTGGCGCAAACGCTGGGGGTCGAGGTCGGCGACTCGGTCAATGTGTTCGTGTCCGAAGCCACAGTTACGCCGATCGGACCCATTCCGAGGGCCCGCCGTTTCACTGTCGCCGGCATCTTCGAAGTCGGGGCGCAGGAATACGACTTCGGCCTGGCTGTCATCCACTTGCAGGACGCGCAACGACTGATGCGCATGCAGGACGGCGTCACCGGCGTCCGCCTCAAGCTCAACGATATCTGGGATGCCTGGAGCGTGGCGCGCAGCCTTGCCGACGAAATGGAGGGGATGTATCGGGTGCGTGACTGGACTCGCGACCACGAGAATTTCTTTCGCTCGCTGAAGATGGAAAAGACGGTGATGTTCATCCTGCTGTCGCTGGTGATCGCGATCGCCGCCTTCAACCTGGTTTCTTCGCTGGTGATGCTGGTCCAGGACAAGCAGGCTGACATTGCCATCCTGCGCACGCTTGGCCTCTCCCCGGGTTCGGTCATGCGCGTTTTCATGGTCCAGGGCACGGTGATCGGTGTGGTCGGCGTCTCCCTCGGCGTGGTCTGCGGCGTGTTGCTGTCCCAGAACCTGTCGCACATCGTCAAGTTCGTCGAACGATTGACCGGCAGCGAGTTGATGCCGGCCGATGTCTATTACATCAGCGGCGTACCGACTTCCGTCGAGCCCGGCGACGTTGCCCTGGTCGCGGCCGTCGCTTTCGTCATGTGCTTGCTGGCGACCATCTATCCCGCGCGTCGCGCCGCCAAGACCGACCCCGCCTCGGCGCTTCGTTATGAGTGAGAATCCGATGGACGTGGTGATTCGCTGCAGCAACCTGGGCAGGACCTATCGGGAAGGCAACCTGGTCACGCCGGTGTTCGAAGGACTGCAACTGGCGGTGAAAAGGGGCGAGACGGTGGCCATCGTCGGCGCCTCGGGAGCGGGAAAGAGCACACTGCTGCATCTGCTTGGCGGCCTGGACAGCGCCACCTCGGGCGAGGTGATCGTCGATGGTCAGACCATCTCGAGCCTGTCGGAAAAAGCACGCGGCGCGTTGCGGAATCGGGCGCTGGGCTTCGTCTACCAGTTCCATCATCTGCTGCCGGAATTCACGGCATTGGAAAACGTCATGATGCCGCTGATGATTCGCGGTGAGCGGGCGCCCACGGCGAAGCCGCAAGCGCAGGCGTTGCTGGAGCGCGTCGGCCTGGGGCATCGGCTCGGGCACAAACCCGGAGAGCTTTCCGGCGGCGAGCGGCAACGGGCGGCCGTAGCGCGGGCGCTGGTCACCCGGCCAGCCTGCGTCCTCGGCGACGAGCCGACCGGCAACCTGGACGAGAAGACTGCAGCGTCCGTGTTCGATCTGCTGCTCGAGCTCAATCGTGAAATCGGCACCGCGTTGATCCTGGTTACCCACGACCGTCGCCTGGCGCGCAAACTCGATCGCACGCTCGAGCTGACCCAGGGCCATCTGCAGACGCTGGTCGAGCAAGACTGAGCCGGTGACAACCCTGCGACTGCCACCCCTGGGATTGTCGGTGGCGGTGGCGCTACTTGCCGGTGTCAGCCTGGTCCAGCTATGGCCTTCGCTGCCGGCGCAATGGCTCAGTCTGGTCCTGCTCGCGGTCGCCATCGGCCTGTATCGGCAATCGAATCTTCTTCGGGCGGTTGGCGCATTCCTCATCGGAGTTGCCTGGTCGTGCATCGTCGGCCATGCGGTCATGGCGCAACGGTTGCCGGCCGCGCTGTCGCCGGCCGATGTGAGCATCGAGGGTCGCGTACTCGGCTTGCCGCAACGTGAAGACGGCTCGATTCGCTTCGATTTCGTGATCGAATCCGGTTCGCCGGGAGCGCCGGTCGGCCGCAAGGTCCGCCTCGGCTGGTACAGCGAGGGTGCGCCGAAAATTGAACCCGGCAGTCGGTGGCGGATGTCGGTGCGCCTGAAGCGGCCGCACGGGGTGTTGAATCCGGGCGGTTTCGACTTTGAGAAGAGCGCGTTGGCCCAGCGCATTTCAGCGACGGGTTCGGTACGCGAGCCGCGCACGGCCAGGCCGCTGGCCAGCGGGCAGGGCGTCGATGCCTGGCGAGATCGGCTGTCGCAGGCGATTGCCCTGTCGCTGCCGGAGGGTCGCGGTCGTTTCGTGCAGGCCCTGGCGCTTGGCGACACCCGCCATCTGGCCAGCGAGGACTGGGAAACGCTGCGCGCCACCGGCCTGACCCATCAGATCGCCATTTCCGGTTTCCACGTCGGCATGGTCGCCGGTTTCGGCGCCCTGCTGATGCTGGGCTTATATCGCCTGCTGCCCGCACTGGGGCGGCGCCTGCCCAGCCCGCAAGGCGCTGCGCTGGCGGCGCTGATTTTCGCCTTGGGTTACACCGCGCTGGCGGGCTTTGCGCTGCCGACCATGCGCACCATGCTCATGATCGCCGCGGTGCTGCTGGCCCGGCTGCTGCGCCGTGCGCAGACGGGCCGGGAATCGTTTGCCCTAGCGCTGATCGCGGTGTTGCTGTTCGATCCGCTGTCGGTGCTGGTCCCGGGCTTCTGGCTGAGCTTCCTCGGCGTTGGCTGGCTGCTCTGGTGCCTGCCGCACCAGCGCAATGCCGGCTGGCTGCGGCCCTTCCTGCAGGCGCAGGGCGTGGCAGTGCTGGGTCTGTTGCCGCTGACAGTCTGGTTCTTCGGACAGGCCTCGTTGCCGGGCCCGCTGGCCAACCTGATCGGTATTCCGGTCATCAGTCTGATGGTGGTGCCGCTGGCTCTGCTCGGTCTGTTGTTCTACCCGGTGGCGCCGCTGGTTGCCGCCTACTGTTGGCAGCTTTCGGCAACGGTCATGGACGGCCTGTGGTGGCTGTTGGAGCGCATCGCGCACTGGCCCGCCGCAATGGTCTGGCTGCCTGAGCCAACGCTGGCCGCGCTGGCCCTGGCATCCCTTGGCGCCTTCTGGTTGTTGCTGCCGCGAGCGGTTCCGGGAAAGTTGTTGGCCACGCTGCTCTTCCTGCCGTTGTTGTGGCCCAACATCCACGCGCCCGCCCGCGGACAAGCCGATGTCGTGGTAATCGATGTCGGCCAAGGCTTGGCGGTACTGGTTCGGACTGCCCATCACCACCTGCTGTTCGATGCCGGGCCAGCCAGTCCGCGCGGCCTGGATTTCGGCGAAGCGGCGGTAGTCCCCGCCCTGCGTGCGCTCGGCGTCGGTGGACTGGATACGCTTCTGATCAGTCACGGCGATAACGATCACTCCGGTGGCATGGGCGCGGTGCAGCGCGCGTTTCCGGGTGTGCGAACACTGGGGGTCGAGGGCTGGGCCCGTCCCGGCATGGGCTTGTGCCAGGGCACGCAGGCCTGGCGCTGGGATGGCGTGGCCTTCCAGGTCCTGCATCCGCCGCCTTTCTTCCCCTACCTGCGCAACGACAGTTCCTGCGTTTTGCGCATCGAGGCAGGGGGACGCGTCGCCCTGTTGCCGGGGGATATCGGTCGACATGTCGAGACACGCCTGCGACGCGAAAATGACGCCCGGCTGAACGCCGATCTGCTGATCGTGCCGCACCACGGCAGCACGACATCTTCCAGCGAGGCATTCATCGCCAGCGTCAGTCCGAGCTGGGCGGTGATGAGCACGGGCGCCGGCAATCGCTTCCAGTTGCCGCGCGCGGAAGTGGTGCAGCGCTACGCACGGGCAGGCGCCCGCATCCTCAACACCGCCGAGACCGGCGCCCTGCGCTTCCGCATCGGCGCGTCTGGTGTGCATCTGCACGCATCCCGGCGCCAGGACCAGCCGCGCTACTGGCGGGAGCGGGCTGCCCTCGGCTCAGGCTATGCTATCGGCTCTCGACAAATTGACAGGTGAGGCGTGCTGGAACTGATCAAGGCGGGTGGCTGGGTGATGGTGCCGATATTGCTGCTCGCGGTCGTCGCATTGGCCATCATCATCGAACGCTTCTGGACCTTGCGCAGCAAGGAAGTATTACCGCCCGGCCTCGGCGCGGAAGTCTGCGAGTGGGCCCGCGGGCGCCAACTGGATCCCAAACACATCGAAGTCCTGCGCCGGAATTCGCCTTTGGGCGAGATCCTGGCTGCGGCCCTGGACATGCGCTACCGGCCGCGGGAAATGATCAAGGAGCGGGTCGAGGACGTTGGCCGTCATGTAATGCATCAAATGGAGCGGTTCATGAACACGCTGGGCACCATCGCCAGCGTCTCCCCGCTGCTCGGCCTGCTCGGCACCGTGTTCGGCATGATCCAGATGTTCCTGAAGATACTGACCACCGGCGTCGGCGACGTGAATCAACTGGCCGGTGGCATCGGCCAGGCATTGATCAGCACCGCTGGCGGCCTGTGCGTTGCCATTCCGGCGGTGATGTTTCATCGCTATTTCCGGGGCCGTATCGCCGAGTTCGTGGTGGAGATGGAAAAACAGGCGATCGCACTGCTCGACACGATCGATGAGGGCATCCTGCCGGCGGCCAAGCCAACCCCCCGGGTCAAACGGGGTGAGGGGTGAAGGTTGGCAAGCCGCAGGGCCCTGACGAGTTGGAGATCAACCTGATCCCGCTCATCGATGTTCTGTTCTGCCTCATCCTTTTTCTCGTGCTGACCACCAGCTTCAATCAACGTGCCGCGCTGAAGCTGCAGCTTCCGCAGGCGCAGGCCGGCGTCGTGCCCGATGCCGGAACACCCCTGATCATCCTGGTCGATGTCGAGGGCAAGTACTTCATCGGCAACAACGAGGTTTTGAGGACCGATGTGGGTTCGCTCAAGGAGGCCATCGTTCGCGTCGCTGGCGACGATCGCAGCCAGCCGGTCATCCTTCGAGCCGACAGCCGCACGCCGCATCAGTCCGTGGTCACGGCCATGGACGCGCTCGGCCAGTTGGGCTTCGTGAAACTCTCCATCGCGACCACGCCCGAGTCCAGACCGTGACCCCACTGC
>JBAZBG010000149.1:0-6045 GCA_041671585.1 Arenimonas sp.
TATTACGAAGACGACGATGTGATCCTCGCCAACGGCGATATCGATGGCGACGGCGTCCCGAACCGCTTCGACAGCTTCGATGACCGTTACGACCGTTACGGGAACCTCGTCCATTTCGAGGTCGGCGCCTATCTGCCGATTGGATTCCGTGACAGCGCCGCCTACATCGATTACCGGGTGTATGGCCTGGCCCCGCCGCCCTACGGCTATCGCTGGCAACGGCTGGGAAACCACGTTTACATGGCGTCCGTGCGAACCGGCCTGATCAGCGATGTGGTCTACAACCTGTTCCCGTAATGCAACCTCAGCGAAAGACTCGCTGCCGAAGAGGACATTTGCCACGAAAAGGACCTTGCTCGCACTGACATCCGCGCTGCTGCTGGCCGGAGGAGCAGCCTCAAGCGCGTTCGCTCAGTACTACTATGAACAGCCCCCCGTCATCGTGGAAGGCGACCCGGAGCATCGGTTTGGCGCGCCGCTCGATAGCCGCTATGCGGACTACATCCGCAAGAACTCTCGCGGCCGTACAGTAGCCGACAAGGACTGCGACGGCGTTCCTGATCGTTTCGATCACCACGAGCCAATCAACGCCCGCGACCGCGATTGCGACGGCATAACGAACCGTTACGATCATCACGACAATCCGCGTTATGCGGTGACCACGCGCTACCGGAGCACTTCGCTCTATCCGGTGACCACGCGTTACTACGCGCCGACCTATGTCGACTACCGCCCGTACGGGCTGAGCCCGCCGCCTTACGGCTACTCCTGGGTACGCGTCGACAATGACGTCTACCTTGTCTCGACTCGAGATGGACTAGTGGCCGAAGTGGTCTACAACTTGTTCCGCTAGGCTCAAACGCGTTATCGGGCGAGACGAAGGCCGGCGTAAGCCGGCCTTCCCGACTACGGCCGCGGCGATGCGGGTGTCACAGACGCCTGGGCGCGGCGAACCAGACACAGTGCCTGTTTCAGGCAGGTCCCGACACTGCCCGGCGGGTAATCGGCCCCTTCGATCCGCTGCGCGGTCTCCGGATCGTCGGCGACCGAGCGAAGGAACGGTCCCTCGGTCTTGACCAGTTCGGCAAGCGCGCAGGCGGCATCCACCCGGAGTTCGTTACCCGGAAACAGGATCAGGCACTGCAAGGGTATCCACCACTCGCCCTGCTGGCGAAGCGCACCGAGCTTGCCGGAGCCGATCAGCCCGATGATTGTTCCCGGGGATACATCGACAAGCGAAGCCGCTTCGCTCGGCCGCAGCAACTGAAAATCCATCAATGACTCCAACACGTTCCGTGTGCTTGCGCGCGAGCGGCGTACGTAAAAGCATACCGGCTGCGCGGGGCAACATTGCTCATCCGCAAGCCACGGCGTTTAGCCGCGATTCAAGGCAGCCGCGCGGTGAAGCCATTCACTTTAGCGAGCAGTCAGCAGCCACTGCTTACACTGCCGCCATGATTGCAACCGAACTTAACAACGAGTGTGGCCTCTTCCCCTCCGACATCGTCGAAGTAAGCTTGAGGTGCATCGATGACGATGTGTTCTGTTGGGTGTCCGCGGAGTCGCAGGATCGGCTGATCGCGCTCTCTGGCAGTACCCAGGAAGCACAGTCCCAGCTTGCCTCGACCCTGGTGGAAGAACTTGGATTTGTCGCGGCAAAAGCGGCGCTCACCGCCCAGACCTTGTTCGCCCACGCCTTCGGTGGCGTCGAATTGTTTCGCGAGCAATCCCGATCTGCTGTCGTGGAGATCAGTCACCCCGAGCGGCTGTCGGGGGCCGGTCCGGATCTGCACCGGTCGCAGTCGTAGCCAGACCCTCCACGCCGTGGTTCGTCGCCCGGGCATCTCCCGTGGCGGCACGGGCGCCTGGGCTTTGGTCCGTTGCCGTTTGAGCTCCTTTGGGAATCGGTCTCGCAGTTGACCCGCCGTCAATCCAGGGTCTAGCATCGACGCGCGGGGTGTCGAGGGGGAACTCGACAACCATGCCTGCTTGTCCCGCGCTGGCGCTGCGATGAATTGCAGTAGCTGCGATCAATAGGGGAACGTCATGGAACGGATTTCGAATCGCCTGCTGTTCGTGATTTCTGTGACATTGTGTCTGTCGGCGGCATCCTGCGGGAGCAATGCCGATCCAGCGCAACCGCCCGCGGCCACCGCGCCGGCAAGCGCGGCTGCTGCAGCCACGTCGGCGGCAGCGGCATCTGCAGCGCCAACCGTCGCTACCGCTCCGGCCGATTTCAATGGCCGGGTGCAGGACGTCGTCGACCAACTCGCCACTGAGCTTGGCGACGAACAAACCAAGCGCTATACCGCCGTCCTCGCCGAGGGCGGCGAATCGCCGCACGCGGGACTGGGCCTGATTGCTTTCCTGGGGCAGAACCTGGAGCTGGCGACCTGGCTGTATGGACTTGGCGTGCAGGCCGAACCGGGGAACGATGCCTACCTGAACAATTTCGGCCTGGGCCTGCATGAGAAAG
This sequence comes from Arenimonas sp., assembly GCA_041671585.1. Classification (GTDB taxonomy): domain Bacteria; phylum Pseudomonadota; class Gammaproteobacteria; order Xanthomonadales; family Xanthomonadaceae; genus Arenimonas. The sequence continues at coordinate 2,477 of JBAZBG010000149.1, forward strand.
CGCTGCTGAAAAAGCCAACCAGCGAGCCCTTGCTGACACTGGCCAAGGAGAGTTTTGAAAAGGCAGTCACCCTGAAGCCAGACAATGCCGTCTATCAAAGCAACCTGGGCTTTGCGCAGCTGGAACGATGGCGTTCGAGCGCCGATGCCGCCACCTTGCAAGCGGCAGTGGATGCGTTGAAGAAATCAGTAGCGCTCGATGCCAAGTCGGCCACGGCCTGGGCGCATCTCGCCGAAGCCCTGGCGGCGCAGTCGGATAACGCCGGCGCCAGGCAGGCGCTGGAAAAATCGCGGGCGCGCGGCCCGTTCAATGGCGCGCTGATGAGCACCGGGCTGCGCATGCCGGCGGCCGTGATGGACGAGTTCAAGAAGGCCGGTCCAGCCTGCAAGGTCGATTTCGAATGCAAGGCCAAGTGCCCGAAGAGCATCATCGGGCAGATAAATTTCGTCACCTGCGAGATGGAACAATCCAGTGCGCAGATGGCCTGTGATGCGGGCAAGCCGTACGCGAACGGATTCGACTGCAGCGAACAGATTCCCGAGTTCGGCATCCTGATCCCCGGACTCAATAGCGGGTTTTCGTTGTTCACGCCCTGGGGACGATTGGACATGACCGTGGATGGCAAGGGCAACGTGGATTACCGTTTCAAAGCCAGCACCAGCGTCGGCGGCGTCGGCATCGGCGCTACCACGCGCGGATCCTGGAGCCCGGAAAGCGGTTTCAGCTCGGTCGAAATCAAGCCAGGCGTGAGCTACAACCTGGTCGGTGGCGATGCCGCGAAACTCATGGGCGAGGCGAAGATGGGCCCAGCCTCCATCGCCATCGAAGGCGACCCGCGCACCGGCAACCTCGACATAAAACTCAAAGGCTACGGCGGCACCGTCTTCAGCCACTGACCCCACACGCCCGCTCCCACCCCAACGGTAGGCGCGGCTTCAGCCGCGATCCTTCCCCACCCCAACGGTGGGAGCGGCTTCAGCCGCGATCCTTCCCCACCCCGAACCCCCGACGGCGCCGCGCGCGCGCCACCCCACCTCAACGCGCAGCCACCATCACGCCAACGTTATCCGCCTCCTGATAGATCGCGTTATTGCCGGGCGCCGCCGCGAAACCATTCAGCGCGTTCCTTGCCACGCCGCTGTAGGCGATCGCCACGACCCAACGGGCCCCAGGCACCGGTGCGGGGTAGTTCTGGATCTTGACCATGTCCTGCTGTGCGGCGGCCAGCAACGCCGCGCCGGCATTGGTCGCGCTCTCGACTTTCAGTTCGATTGCGTACTGGCCGGCAGCGTCCTGCGCCATCAGGTCCAGGCTCCACCCCGCGTTCGGCGGCGGGTAGGGCAATTCGCGGGCGACATTGACGCCGCGCAGCCGGAATAGCACCACCATTTCGACCTGTGCCCAGATTTCCCAGGCCGCGCCCGTCGTGATCGCCTCGACGATTCTCGTGCGATCGATCAGCAGCATGTTTACGATATCGGTGTTGATCATGTGTCCTCCTCGAACCTTGCGCCAGTCATGCCCGCGCGCCGGAGCGCCGGGCATGGCGATCGCGAATCAGATACCCAGGTTGCCGATCTGCGTCGACGCGTTATTGCCCAGCTTGGTAATGACGGCGGTGCTCACCTGATCCCAGACATCCTCGTCCAGCGTCATCGTCTGCGTGCCGTACTGCAGCTGCACGCTGGAACTGCTGTAATCGGTCCAGAGGAACTCAGTGGTCGTTTCCGAGGTTTGGAAGGAGAACGCCGAGCAGCCCATCACCAAGGTGTTGCGGGCCCCGTTGCTGTCGCTGGTCGGAACAATCTGGAAGTTCCCGCCGTTGGTGCTGTGGGTATGGCTGTCCCACACTTTGTACCAGGGGTCGTCGGTACCCAGGTTCTTCAGCGCATTGAGCGCGGCTTCCACCACCGCCACTTCCGGCCCGGTCGCCGCGGCCGTGACGATTTCGATGATTGCATTGTTGATCGAGAACGATGAACCCGAGGCCTGGTAGTTCTGGAACCCGAAAGCCTGGCTGTCCCAACCGCAGATCTGCAAGACCTTGACGTAGTTCTGATACCAGCTCATGACTTGCGTGGCATCGTTGCGATTGAACAGCGTGTCCGAATTCATCGCCGCAAGCAGCGTGCTGTTGAGCGCGGCACTGGTGTGATCGGCACTGACACCCGCCGTGAACGCCACCAGGCTGCCGCCATCCACATCGGCCTGGGCGCTGCCGTCGGCTACCGCCTGGACCCTGCGCACGGATTTCATGGCCTGGACGACGGCGGCACTGGGTTGCGGAATGTTGAGCGCGGCAATGGCGGCAACGCGGGAAGACAAAGTTGTTGTTGGTCGTGCGCTGAGCGTGGACATGGCGACTCCTTGGATGGCTGTGCAGATCGACCGAAAAATCGGCGATGCCGGCACCTGCCGACATGGACGGACTGTGCAACCAGCGAGTCTCTCGCGCAGCGGCAAAGCGCACAGGCGCGCTGTGACATATTCACGGGCGGGGATGGGCGGTCTGCTGGCGCCCGACGACGGCGCGGCTACTCCGTCGGCAGTTTTCGCAGCAGCACGATGCGATGATCGGTCATGGCAAGGTAACCGTCCTCGCTGAGCTGCTTGAGGATGCGACTGACCATTTCGCGCGAACAGCCTATGCGGTCGGCTATGCCTTGCTGGGTCAATCGTTCGGTCACCACCCTGCGTCCGTCGACCTCTATGCAATCCATGGATTCCAGCAATCCGGTCAAACGATGGTAGACATCGCCCAGCGCCAGGCTCTTCACGTTGGTCGTCGCCGAGCGCACCATGCCGATCAGCTTGTGCACCAGGTAGCTGGCAAACTCCGGATATTCGACCATCAGCGCATTGATCTGCGCGCCGGACAGCACCAGGCAAGTGGTCGGCTCGAGCGTCATTACCGAGGCCGACCGTGGGCCGCCATCCAGGCTGATCTCGCCGAAGATCTCGCCAGGACCCTGGGTGCCGTACACGACTTCCCGTCCGTCCGGGGCCGCGCCGTAGGCCTTTATCCTGCCGCTGATGATGATGTACAGCGTATCGCTGCGATCGTCTTCGCTGACCAGCACCGCCCGGGCGGGAAATCGTCGCGTTCCGCCGCGCGCGACGAGCGCCCGGTACAGGTGGTCCGGCAAGGCTTTGGCCAGCGTCATCTCGAAGCTCCGTTTCATGCGCCCGTTGGCGCATCATTGTCACGGAATCTCGGTCATCCGGTCATCGCGTTTTTCAACGCCATCAGGGAAGTAAGGGCTGAACCTCAACTACCACGTTGCCGGTGGCGCTTCCCGACTCCACCATTTCATGCGCCTCGGCAATGCGCGCCAGCGGCAGCCGCGCCGCGATATTGTGTTGCAGTGCCCCGCGTTCAAGCAGCGCCGTCAGCCCCACGACCGCGCGCTTGCGATCTTCCGGCGACAAGTTGTAGACGATGAAGAAGGCGATGTTGACGTTTTTCAGAATGGCGGGAACGAATGGCACGGCAATGTCGGGCTGGCCACTTCCATAGACCACGACGTCGCCGCCGACGGCAATCATGGCGAAATCGACCGCGACGTTGG
>JBAZBG010000150.1:0-6026 GCA_041671585.1 Arenimonas sp.
GCGAAATTGAGCGAAGGCCTGGGCTTGAACATCCTGGGCCTGTTGATCAAGCGCAAGTATTTCGCCGACAACGACATCAGCTACCAGCAACAGCAGTGCATGGAAGGCTTCGGCATCCTCGACCTGCCGCAACAGATCGCCGGCTACAAACCACGGCCGCTGGAAGGTGTCTGGGCGACGCCGCCGTTCCTGCACAACGGCTCGGTGCCCAGCATCTACCAGATGCTGTTGCCGCCCGAACAACGCAGCAAGCGTTTCTATGTCGGCCGCCGCGACTACGATGCAAAACACCTGGGTTACGTCAGCGAACCGGCCAACGACGACGCGGACGGCGGCTTCTGGCTCGATACCAGCGTGGCCGGCAACCACAATACGGGCCACGCCTTCGCGGCCACGCCGACGCAATGGCAGGCGCACCAAACCGATGCGAAGGCACATCCGCTGCCACCGGGCGTGATCGGGCCGTTGCTGAGCGACGCCGAACGCCTCGCGCTGCTCGAATACCTGAAAGTGCACCGCGACCTGCCGGCGACGCCGGCCGGCTTCATGCCCGCCGTGTGCCGCCGATGAGCGCCTTCACCCGCAACTTCGAAACCGTGCGCCAGGCCGAATGCGACTGGATCGACCAGCGTCGCATCGCCGCCGGCCAGGACGCGGTGACCGACGACGTCGTCGGCCTGGCCTTCTCTGGCGGCGGCATCCGCTCGGCGACCTTCAACCTGGGCGTGCTGCAGGCACTCGAGGCCGGCGGCGTCATGCGCCAGGTCGACTATCTGTCGTCGGTGTCCGGTGGCGGCTACGTGGCGTCCTGCTACACGTGGCTGCGCGCCTGCCTGCCGAAGTCCGCCACCAGGGTGTTCGACGCCAAGCTGCAGGATCGGCCGGAGTGCGTGCTCGATTGGCTGCGCGCGCATGGCAAATACCTGATCAGTCAGCGCGGCTATTCGATGTGGACCTTGATCGCCTCGGTGCTGGCGTCAAGCCTGGTCAACGTGATGGTGCTCGGTCCAGTCCTACTGTTCGCCGTCTATTCGCTGACCCTGGGCTGGTTGCCGGTGGAATGGCCGTCCGCCTTGCTGCTACCGGGCGCGGATTTTCCGGAGGACCACCACGGCTATTGGGTGTTGCTCTCGCTTGGGGCGCTTTGCCTGGCCCTGTTTCCAATCGTCGCGCTGGCCTTCGCATTCGCCGCGGGCATTCCAGGCCTGGCGACCGTAAAACGCATCGACATGATGCGCGTGGCCATGGGCCGACTGATCATGTACGGCATCGGCCTGCTGGCCCTGGGCCTGATCCCGGTCGTGGGCGCCCTGGGCGACATGGCCGAGCACTACTTTTCATCCCCGAATGCCAAGCAACTCAGCCAGCATTTTTCCTGGCTATTTCCGGTCCTGTCCGGCGCCGCTTCGATGCTGGCCGACAAGATACGCGGCGGCAAGGGCACCGGCCGGCTGGCGACGCTCGGCGTCAGCCTGCTGGTCTACGGCCTGCTGATCCTCGCCTACCATGTGGCCATCGATACCCGCGTGGTCGACTCGGACAGTTTCCTGTTGCTGGTGGTGCTCTCGGTACTGCTCGCGTTTGTCTGCGATCTCAATCGCGTATCGATCCACGCGTATTACCGCGCGCGCCTGAGCGATGCCTTCCTGCCGCCGGTGGAAGGCGCGGTGTGCGAGGACCCGGGCAATTTCGGGCTGAGCCAGATCGGACCGGAAACCGGCGCACCACTGCATCTGGTCAACACCACGCTCAATACCACCAGCTCAGCCAACGAGCGCGAGCGCAGCCGCCAGGGCGCCAGCTTCTTCTTCTCGCCCGTCTACTCGGGCTCGCAGGCGACCGGCTTTCGCCGCATCGACGACTACGCCGGCGGTGCGCTGGCGCTATCCACGGCAATGACCATCTCCGGCGCCGCTGTCGATCCCAATACCTATGCCACCAATGCGCGCGCGGTGTCGTTCCTGATGGCCCTGCTCAATGTGCGCCTGGGCTTCTGGGCCAGGAATCCCGACTGCGGCCACCAGCGCAACCTGCTGCTGCCGTGGTGGTGGATCTTCATCGGCCGCGAGATGCTCGGCATCGGACTCGATGAATCGCACCGCCACGTTCACCTGTCGGATGGCGGCGGTTTCGAAAACCTCGGCATGTACGAATTGATCCGCCGCCGCGTGCGCTACCTGATCGTCACCGATGCCGGCGCCGACCCGCAAACCACACTCAGCGACCTGGGCCGGGCCATCGAACGCGTGCGCGTCGACTTTGGCGCGCAGGTCGACCTCGCCGCCGACCTCCTGTATCACGAGCGCTCGGATGCGCTGGCGCAACAAGCCCATGTCCTGGGCACGGTGCGCTATGCCGATGGCAGCCGCGGCGACATCCTGTACATCAAGCCGGTACTGCGCGCCGGCTTGAGCGCGGACATTTACGCGTACTGGCGTGCGCATCCTTCGTTCCCGGACGAGTCCACGGCCGAACAGTTCTTCGCCGAGCCGCAGTTCGAAGCGTATCGGGCGCTGGGCGAGCAGATCGTGGCGCGGCTGATCGGGGAGACCGCACCGCCGAGCGTGGCGGCGTGGTTCGACCAGATCAGGGCCGGCGCCGCCAACGCAGGCGGCGCCGCAACGACCGCTGCGCGGTAGCCGCTACAGGCTCTTCAAGTATTCCAGCAGGTCGCGTTTTTGCTCGGCGGCCAGCGTCGTGCCGTAGCTGTGCCCGGCATTGGAATTTCCCGGCAGCGTGGTATCGAACACGCTGCGCCGCGTACCGGCCGCCGAGTCCAGGCCAACGGCTTCGGGATCAAACTCGCGGCTGCCGACATCGAAGCTCGCCACGCGCTCGCCCGGCGCCTTCAGTAGCTCGGCCAGAGTGGGCACCGAGCCGTTGTGCAGGTACGGCGCGCTGGCCCAGATTCCGCTCAGCGGTCGGGCCTTGTAGTAGTCGGGATTCTTGTCGATGGTCGCCTTGATCACTTCGTGGTAGCTCAGTAAGGCATCGCGCGTTGCTACGACCGGATGACGCAGCGCTGCACCGACGGCGGCATGCACGACCAGGTCCGAGGTTTGCGCCTGAGCGCCGAATTTGTCACCCACGAACACGCCTTCCTTGCGTCCCTGGAAGACGCCGGTGCTCGATTTCGACGCCAGGAAATTCTGCGCCATCCGCGGATCGGTACCCACGTCAGCCAACGGCGTCAGCGTGGCCTTGAGCTGACGCTTGGGATCGTTGCGATCGGACAGCTGATGGCAGGAGGCACACTGCTGCACATACAGCGCCGAGCCGCGCGCCAGTCGCTGCGGGTCGAGCGCGCCGAGGACCTGCACCGGCCATTGCGGCGCCTTCAGCTTGTAGAACCAGTTCTGGATCTCGCCGAGCTTCCCGAAATCCACGTTCGAAGGATAACCGGCCCTGCCGTCGTGACCGGCAACGTCGAGCGATCCGTACACCGCCATTGCCGTGGTGACATTCTGCAATAGCGGGCCGGGACCGGCGTTGGGCGCCGAGCCGTTCCATTGCACGACGTCCAGGTGCGAGGCATCCCACATCACCGGGTAGCTGACCGGCGCATCGGGCGTGCGCTTGTTTTCGGGAATGCCCAGGAACTCGACCGCGACCGCATTGAAGATCTGTCCGAAGGCATCGAGCCGGCCAAAGCCGTACGGCACCGGCGTCGCATTCATGCGGTGGCGCGAGTCGAGTGTTTCGGTCAGCGCCACGATCTCATTCTCCAGCGCCTGGCGATCATCGCCCTGGACGCCGAGCGCTTGCGCGAAGCGATCGAATTTCGCGCGGTCGCTGACGGTGGCGCTGAGGCTTTCGATCAACGCGGCTTCGAACCCGTTGAAGTCGATCAGCGCCTGGCCGCCATCGATGCGCATCTGGGTATTCTTGTAATTGACCTGGCCAGTGTGGCAGGCCGCGCAGCCCAGTCCCGCCCATTCGCGGCCCTTGTCATCGGTGTCGCGGGTGAAGCCGACCGGGAAGCCGGAAGGATTATTCGTGGTCGCGGTTTGCGGCAGGAACCCGAGCGCGCTCATGTTCGCATCCGACACGAACAGCGCCTGCGCATCGGCTTGTTCCAGGTGCTGCAACCACGCCAGCGGCATGAGACGCGACCCGAAGGAAGCGAACCAGGCGCGATCCTGATCGTCCTGGCTCCAGCCCTGCTCCAGGTTGATGGCGCGCGCGGCGCCGGGCACGGCCTGCCCGCTGTCGATGGGCGGCGGCGACTTGCCGCACGCGGTCAGTATCGCCCCGGACAGCCCGAGGACCATCCAGCCTTTCGTTCGCCTCATCCCTGCTCCCCCTGTAGTCAGCCTGCTATCCTCATCCGGCAACGCTCCACCACCCGCCGCGCGCGAACCGGACCCACGCATGAAGCGAACCTTCCTCCGCAGTGTCGCCCTTTCGATCGGCCTGCTGTTCGTCCCCCTTGCCTTCGCGAGTTTGCAGGCAGTGCCGGTGGAAGTCGATGGCAACCTGCGCAGCCTGCCCTTGGCTTCGCACCTGGAGATATTGGAGGACCCGCGCGGCGATTTTGATTTCGACCAGGTACGGGCATCCGCGGGATTCAAGCCGGCGCCGGCCACTGGCGCGAACATCGGCTTTAGCCGTTCCGTGTGGTGGGTGCGGCTGACGCTGGTCAATGCCAGCGAAGATCGCCTGCCGCTGGTGCTGCGCCAGGACTATCCGCTGATCGATTACATCGACCTGTGGCAAGTCGACCCCGATGGCAGGTGGCGGCAGACCCAGACCGGCGACCTGCGTGATTTCTCCACGCGCGAATTCGATCATCGCGAGTTTCTGTTCGCGCTCGAACTGCCCGCCTCCGCGCAACGCACCTACTACCTGCGCTTCGCGTCCAGCGGACCGATCGATATCAGCCTGGCGCTGTTCGAGCCGCACACGCTGATGGGCACGATCAGCCGCGAGCAGTTGGCCTACGGCGCGTACTACGGCGGCTTTCTGGTCCTGGTCCTGTACAACTTCTTCATCTTCCTGGTGGTGCGCGATCGCGCGTTCTTCTATTACCTGCTGTACGCGATCAGCTACGGGCTGTACTTCTCGGTGTTCAACGGACTGAGTTTCCAGTTCCTGTGGCCGGACAATCCGGTCTGGGGCAACCAGAGCCTGCTGGTGCTGCTGTCCTCGTCGCTGATCTTCGGCCTGCAATTCACGCGCAAGTTCCTGGACACGAGCACCAACTCGCCGCGCATCGACAAGGCCGCCATCGTGCTGCAAGTCCTGGCCGGGGGCGGATTGATCGCGTCCTTCTTCCTGCCGTATTCGGCGCTGATCCTGCCTCTGGCCCTGCTTACCGTGCTGGTGACGGTGACCATCCTGGTGATGGGCACGCTCGGCATGGTCAAGGGCTACCGGCCGGCCCGCTATTTCATGATCGCCTGGGGCCTGCTGCTGGCTGGCGTGCTGATCTACATGCTCAAGACCTTCGGCCTGCTGCCGCACAACATGCTCACCCAGAACGGTTTCCAGGTCGGCTCCTTGTGCGAGATGGTGCTGCTGTCGCTGGCCCTCGCCAGCCGGGTCAGCGAGATGCAACGGCAGAGCCGGACCGACTCGTTGACGAAGCTGTTCAACCGGCGCTTCTTCGACGAGCGCGTGGCCTTCGAATTCGAGCGTGCGCAGCGCAACGGGACGCCGATCGCTCTGCTGGTGGCCGACATCGACCACTTCAAGGAATTCAACGACCGCTTCGGCCACAGCCGCGGCGACGAGGTGCTCAAGACGGTCGCGCGCCAGCTGCGCGAAGGCGTGCGCGGCCAGGACATCGTCTGCCGCTACGGCGGCGAGGAGTTCGCATTGATCCTGCCCGGCATGGATGGCGTCCAGGCGGCGGGCGTGGCCGAATCGCTGCGCAGCACCATCGAGAGCCAAAGCCTGTCGAGCGACCCGATCACCATCAGCGTCGGCGTGGCCAGTCCGCACGACCAGAACATACCCAACGTCGATTCGTTGTTCCGCGCCGCCGATTCAGCGCTGTACCTGGCCAAGGCACAGGGCCGCAATCG
>JBAZBG010000151.1:0-6003 GCA_041671585.1 Arenimonas sp.
TGCGCGGCGAGCGCGTGCGCTGCGGCGATGGCGACATTGTTGAGCAGGCAGAAACCCATGGCCGTATGGCTGGTGGCGTGATGTCCGGGCGGACGCACGGCGCAGAAAGCCTGGCCGGCGTCAGTGCTCAGTACCGCATCGACGGCGGCAATGCCGGCGCCGCAGGCGCGCAGCGCGGCTTGCGCGGAGCCGGGCGACAGTACCGTGTCGGCATCCAGGCGAAGCGATGCCGAAACCGGGGTGTCGAGCACCTGGGCAATCAGATCGCGATGGTGCACCCGGGCGATCTGCTCGCGCGTGGCCAACGGCGCCTGGAACCACTGGATGCGCGGAAGCGCCTGGTGCAAGGCGTCGAGCACCGCCTCCAGTCGCGCGGGAGACTCGGGATGGCCTGGGCCTGGATCGTGTTGCAGGCAAGCCGCGTGGGTGTAGACCCGCATCTCAGCCCTTGCGGCGGTCGTGGTTCCAGAGCACTTCACCGTGGCCGCTGCTGCGCGCCAACACGCGGGCGACCACGAACAACAGATCGGACAGCCGATTGAGATAGCGGATCGCTTCCGGGCGAACCGCATCGTGGCGCGACAGCGTGACGACCTCGCGTTCGGCGCGCCGGCAAATCGTCCGCGCCAGGTGGCAGTGCGCCGCGGCCAAGCCGCCACCGGGAAGGATGAAGTCTTTCAAGGGCGGCAAATCGGCATTGAAGCCATCGAGCTGGTTCTCGAGCCGCTCGATATCGGCATCGGAGATCGCGGCATGGCCGGGAATGCACAGCTCGCCGCCGAGGTCGAACATCTGGTGTTGCACGGCCACGAGCACGTCGCGCACGGCCTCGGGAAGCTCGCACGCGAGTACCAGGCCGATCGCCGAATTGGCCTCGTCGACGGTGCCGTAGGCGCAAACACGCGCAGAATCCTTGGAAACACGCGCGCCGTCGCCCAGTCCCGTGCTGCCGTCATCGCCGGTGCGGGTGTAGATCTTGGATAGCCGGTTGCCCATGACGGCGTCGCCTTCAGGCGGTCTGCAGGCTCAGTCCGGGATTGCGCTGGCGCAGGTAGGCAAAGCTGCCGAACATCAACGTCGAAAAGAACAGCGTGCCGAGCACGGTGTTCTGGAAGAACGGAATGCCGGCGACATAGGCTGCCAGCAGCCCGGCGCCGGTCTGCGGATACATGGCCGAACCCAGCCAGGCGCCGAAGTTGGTGACCAGGAAGAACAGGATCGAACCGAGCAAGGAGTAGCCGACCACGCGAACAGCAGTGACCCGGCCGCGCAGGCCGAAGCCGAGCAGGGTCGATAGGGCGATGCAGACATATACCAGCAAGAAGCCCGCGCTCAGGAAGTATTCGGAGTAGATGCCGCCATTGATCAGGCCCAGCGCGAGGTCGGAGATGAACATCGCAACCAGCGGAATCAGCAAGGCGTGGGCACGCCTGGCGAAGTAGGCGCCGCCGAACAGGGCCACCGCTTCGACCGGCGAAAAATTGGGCGGGTGCGGCAACAGGCGCGACAACGCGGCCAACAAGATGATGCCGACCAGCAACAGCGGACCGGACGCAAGCAGGGGAGAAGACTTCGATGTCATGACTGGTTTCCGAAAATCAGTGGGACGGAAAAGGTGCGCGGCGCTGAAGTGATAGGCGACAGCCGGGGAGGCCGTTAGGATAGCGCAACGCGTCCGCCTTCGGCCCCAACCTGTCGTGAATCCCGAATTCGATATCCTCATCCTTGGCGGCGGCCTGGTCGGCAGCAGCCTGGCCTGCGCCCTGGACGGCCGTGGTTACCGCGTCGGGATGGTCGAAGCCAGCTTGCCCAGCGTTGCGCCGCCTGGCTTCGACGAACGCAAGCTGGCGCTGGCCGCCGCCAGCCTCAATGCCCTGTCCGCGCTGGGCGTGTTGACCTGCATGCCGGACGCACCGAGTCCGATTCGCCGGATCCATGTCAGCCGCGCCGGCGATTTCGGCGCGGTGCGGCTCGAGGCCGGCGACTCCGGCCGCGAATCCTTCGGTGGCGTGGTTTCGGCGCGCGAGCTGGGACTTGGGCTGGAGCGTCGCCTGGCCAGTCTCGCCGACTTGCGCATGCTGCGGCCCAATACGGTGACGGCCGTGCAGCCGCAGGCCGACTTCGTCAGCGTGCACTTGCGCGGCGAGGGCGCTGACACCGCGTCTCCCGTCGTCACGACCACGCGTTTGCTGGTCGCCGCCGACGGCACCCGTTCCTTCGCCCGCGGCGCGCTCGGCATCGGCACCCAGGAACACGATTACGGCCAGACCTTGCTGGTATGCAGCATCGCCGCCGACCGGCCGGCCGACGGCACCGCCTACGAGCGCTTCACCGAACATGGACCGGTGGCCTTGCTGCCCCTGGGCCGCGAATACGGCGCGATCTGCGCCGTGCCGCGCGCCGATGCGGCGTCGACCCTCGCTCTCGACGACGCTGCCTACATCGACTATCTGCAACGGCGTTTCGGTTGGCGTGCCGGACGGATCGAGCGTGTTGGCAGGCGCAGCGCTTATCCGATTACTCGCGTGCTCGCCGAACGCCTGTGCGCGCCGCGCGCGGTGCTGGTCGGCAATGCCGCGCAAACCATCCACCCGATTGGCGCGCAGGGGTTCAACCTGGGCCTGCGCGATGCGCTGACGCTGGCCGAAATTCTGGATGCAGGCGCCGATCCGGGCGCGGCCGACCTGCTGGCGCGGTATGTCGCTGCGCGCAGCGAGGATCGCGAACGCACGCTGGCGTTCAGCGATGGCCTGGCGCGATTGACCGCGAATCCTTCGTGGCCGATGCAAGTGATGCGCTCGTTCGGATTGCTGGCGATGGCCAATGTGCCCGGGCTGTCGGATCCGTTGGTCGCCGGCGCGATGGGCTTTCGCGGCCAGGTGCCCAAGCTGGCGAGGGGACGCGCGTGAGCCGGCGCGAGCCCTGCGATGTAGCGATTGTCGGCGCCGGTGTGGTTGGCAGCACGGCGGCGCTGGCGCTGGCCAGGCGCGGATTGCGCGTGGCGATTGTCGAAGCGCATCCACCGGCGACCTGGCTGGCCGAAGCACCCGACTTGCGCGTCTACGCCTTCGCCCCCGACGCGCAGGCCTTGCTCGCTTCGTTGGGAGTATGGGCGGCCGTGGCTGCCGCGCGCGTACAGCCGTATCGGCGTATGCGCGTGTGGGATGCCGCCGCAGCCGGTGAAATGACATTCGACGCCGATGCCTTGGGTCGCGATTGCCTTGGTCACATCGTCGAGCACGCCTTGCTGGTCGATCGCCTGTGGGCGGCCGTGGGGCGAGCGCCGGCGATCGAGCGATATTGTCCCGACAAGCTGCGCGAACTTGACCAGGACGAGGCGGGCACCAGCCTGGTGCTCGACAGCGGGCTACGCCTGCGCGCCAGGCTGGTGCTCGGCGCCGACGGGGCCGCGTCCCGGGTTCGGCAACTGCTCGGTCTGTCGACGGACGAACACGATTACGGCCAGCGCGGATTGGTGGCGTATGTGCGCACCGAACGGCCGCATGAGGAGACCTGCTGGCAGCGCTTCCTGCCCGGTGGTCCGCTGGCTTTCCTGCCGTGCAGTGATGGCCGCAGTTCGATCGTGTGGACGGTTGCCGAAGCGGAGGCGCAGCGGCTGCTCGCGCTCGATGAGCAGCGTTTCTGCGCAGAGCTCACTCGCGCGTTTGACGCGCGGCTGGGCGAGGTGACCGAAGTTTCCGAACGCCAGGCGTTTCCACTGCGGCGCAAGCTGGCGCGGGAGATGCTCAAGGGCCGTGTCGCCCTGATCGGTGATGCCGCGCACGTCGTGCATCCCTTGGCCGGGCAGGGTGTCAACCTGGGCCTGCGCGACGTTGCGGCTCTCGACGCGATGGTTGGCGACGCGCAAGCGACCGGTCGGGATTTCACTGCAACCCATCGCCTGCAACGCTGGGCGCGGTCGCGGCTCAGCGAAAACGCCGTGGCTGCCTACTCGTTCGAAACGATCAACCGCGTGTTCTCGAACGACGCGCTGCTTCCGACGCTGGTGCGCGGACCCTTGCTCGGACTGGCCGGGAAATTTCCGCCGCTCGCGCAGTTCTTCTGGAAACGCGCCGCCGGTCTCTGATCAGGCCGGTGGCGCCAGGAATTCGCGCGGGCTGAGCCAGCCATCCTTGTTCTTGTCCTGCCGGCGAAACTGGTCGCCGAGCCGGCGATGGTGCTCGGCCAGCGTCAGCGTGGGTGCGTTGGGCACCAGTTGTTCGTCCGGCGACAGCACCTGGTCGGCGTTGCGATCCATCTGCCGGAAGGCCCAGCTCATCCGCTCGACGAATTCGGACAGCGAAATGCGACCGTCGTGATCGGTGTCGACGGCGTCGAAGTAGCTGGACTGCGATTGCGCCAGGCACGGGGTCGTCAGCAGGGCGAACGCGAAAAACAGCGCCGGCCAGCTGCGGTTTTCGCGCCGCGCGCTGGTCCGGCTGAAGCTCACAAGACCCGGCCTTTGGCGTCGGGGTTGGTCGCGAAAACAGTGATTTCCTCGCGATCGTGATACAGCTGGCGGGCGCGAATGGTCAATGGCTTGCCGGCATGCTCGGCGAAACTGTGCAGGCACTGCTGCGTTTCCTCCCAGCGTTTTTTCATCGGCAGCTTGAGGTTGAAGATCGCGTGTTCGCACCAGCCATGCGCGAACCATTCGGCCATGCGCTGGGCCACCTTGCGTGGCGATTCGACCATGTCGCAGACCAGCCAGTCCTGCGGCTTCGGTGGCTTCCAGCTGAAGCCGTCGGCGCGGATGTGCTCGACGATGCCGGTCGCCATCGCGGCCTCCGCCATCGGGCCGTTGTCGACGGCGAGCACGCGGATATGGTGACGCGCCATGATCCAGCTCCAGCCGCCCGGCGCGGCGCCGAGATCGGCCACGCACATGCCCGGCTTGATCAACTTGGCCCGTTCTTCGGCGGTCATCAGGGTGAGGATCGCTTCTTCGAGCTTGAGCGCGGACCGGCTCGGCGCCTCGCTCAACTGGCGCAGGCGCGGGACGCCCAGCGGCCATGGCGAGCTGTCGCGCACATCGCTGGCTCCAAGCATCGCGTGGTCGCCGGCAAGAAAGCACACATGCAAACGCGGCAGGCGCGGGTCGTCCTTGTCGGTCAGCAATCCGCGCTGACGCAGGGCCGGGCGCAGCGCATTGCCGAACGAGCGCGCCAGACCGGCCAGCGGCTTGGCTTCGTCGGAATCGGGATGTTCGACCCACAGGTCGCCGTAACGACCACGGCCGGCGAGCGCGTCGAACATCGGCGCGATGCGGTCCTTGGGGTCGAGCGACTTCAGGTCGGCAAGCAGGCGCAGCTTCTGCCGGGCGAAGATCAGATCGGAAAACGGCAACGCGCGCGACAGGGCCGCACCGTCCGCGCCCAGGTATTCGACATAGCCGGCGTGCCGTTGGGTGCGTGCATAGCCGGCGAAACCGGCGAGCGCCGCGCGTTCGCTCAATTCGGCGGCGAGCTCGGGTTCGAACCCGGGCCGGCAGTAGGCGAGCAGCCCGTCGACGTTGCTCCCGGTTTCGCTCGCAGTCTCTTCAATAGACAACGCCGCTCTCCCCGTAGGCGCGCAGCACATCGCGCGCGTGGTCGCGCATCAGGTCCCGCTGCACGGCGATGCCGCGTTTTTCCAGTTCGCCGGACCAATCTTCCGGCAACGGGCCTTCGTCGAAGCCGGCCAGGGATTGCACGTCGTCGCTGCGGGCGCCGATCAGCAGTTCGTCGATGCCGGCCCAGATCAACGCGCCGTAACACATCGAGCAAGGCTGGGCCGACGTGGCCAGGGTGATACGCTCGCCGGAGTCATTCAGGCGATAGCGCTGCACGCGCTGCTGGCTGGTCGATAGCGCCATCACTTCGGCGTGTGCGGCCGAACATTGCGAGGGCACCACGCGATTGACGCCGACGCCGATCAGGCGTCCGGCTTCGTTGAATACTGCCGCGCCGAACGGGCCGCCGCTGCGATGATCGACATTGCGCCTGGACAGATCGATGGCCAGGG
>JBAZBG010000152.1:0-5996 GCA_041671585.1 Arenimonas sp.
TGGGCATTGACGGTGGGCAGCGCGACGGGGGCGGGGTGCAGCACTTCGGTGATGAGGACTTCGGTCATTTCCGGGCTTGTCGTTGTCGTTTTGGTCGGGACAACTTTACCACCAGCCTGCAAGGTCTGGCTGGCCAGCGCGCTGACGCCGGGGAAGCGCACGCGCGAAGGGCGCCCAAAAGAAAACGGCCGGTGTCGCCACCGGCCGTTTCTGGTTTTACCCAACCATCAGATCAGAACTCGTAGCGCAGCGTTGCCAGGATCGACCAGCGCGACACGGCAGTGTTGCCCTTGTCGTTGTTGTTTTCCTGGATCTGCGCGGTGTCCGCAGAGCTGAAGTTGTAGACGTACTTGCCGAGGTCGTCCGGGCCGCAAGTCGTGCCGACAGTCGTACAGACACCACCGAAACGGGCGACGCGCGCCGTGGAGAAGAAGCCGAAGTCTTCGATCAAGCCCCACTTCTTGTTGATCATGTTGCCGATGTTGTTGAAGTCCAGCGACAGTTCGACCTTGTCACCCTCGAAAATGCCGCGGATTTCCTGGCTGACGCGCAAGTCGAAGCTGTGCGTGAAACCGGCCCGGAAGGCGTTCGCGGGAGCCACTTGGCCGGCGAAGCGCTTGTAGTCCGGATTCGCGTCGAGCCAGGCGAAGAACGCCGCTTCCATCGCCGCACCGCCGGTGAACACCACGTCGCCCGGACCGGTCGGCACGTAGAACAGGTCGTTGCTGCTGCTGGTGCCGTCGCCATTCATGTCGCCATTGAAGACCAGGCTGTACGGACGGCCCGAACGGCCTTCATAGATCAAGCCGACCTTGGTCTTGTAATCGCCAAAGAACGCGTGCTGCCAGTTCAACGTACCGGTGAACCGGTTGCGAATCGCATAGCGCGAGTCGTAGGCCACGTTTTCGTTGGCGTTGAAGATCGGCGTGTTGTTCCAGTTCGATGCATTGATCGAGCTGGTCAGCGGGCTGACTTCATTGGCTTCGGTGAACGTATAGGCGGCCGACCAGGCCCAATCGTTCTGCATCGGGCGGTCGAAGCCGACGGTGAACTGCGTGCTCTCGCCCTTGTCGGTGTTCTTCAACAGCAGTACGTCACCCACGCCGTTCGGGCGGAGGGAACGGGCTCCGCTCGAAAAGCCGACGCCGGTGGTGGCGTTGACCGACGATTTCCAGAAGAGGTCGCGGCCATCGGCTCCGGTCAAAGTCACACCCTGCCCAGCGCCATTGAACAAGTCCAGGCGCTCGACATAGATCGCGTCTTTCACCCAGGTCTTGAGCAACTCGGCCGAGAACACGATGCCCTGCCACGGCAGCTCGTGTTCAAACGCGAGGTTGGCTTTCCACGCCGACGGCAAAGCCAGGCCCGGCTCAAGGATGTCGACGTTCTGGCGCGCGCAACTCGACTTCGTCGCGGTCGGGAAGCACAGTGGGTCCGGCGCCGGGGTGAACGGCGGATCGATGTCCGTGGTGAAGATCGCACCCGGGTTGGCGAGGTCGAACTCCAGATAGTTCAGGCCGGTGTTCTGGTAGATGCCGGCCATCCAGACGTTCGGCGAGGCACCCTGGAACAGGCCGACGCCACCACGCAACTGGGTCGGGCGATCGGTGTCGAAGGTGTAGTTGAACGCAGCACGCGGCTGGAAGAGCGACGTATCAAGGACGGTCGTGTTGTCGTAGCCGTAGATGCCCTCGATGAACGTGTTGTGCTTGGGCTGCTCGTCATACGAAGGATTGTCCCAGCGCAGGCCGAAGGTCAGCGTCAGGTTGTTGTTGACCGTCCAGGTGTCCTGCACGAACAACGCGGTGTTCGACTGCGAGTATTCCGCCGGGATATCGTCCAGGCTGCCGCCGGGCAGCGGAACACGAACGATGTAGCGGGACGGCGTGCCGGCCTGGAAGGCCGCCAGGTTCGCGAACTCATAGACGCCATTCACGTTGCGGCCGAAGAAGTTGACGATGTCGTTCTTCTCGTAGTCGAAGCCAGCCTTGAGCACATGGTCGCCGACGTACCAGTTGGCAGCACCGAAGGCGCTGTCCTGGTTGGTGTCCACGATGTTGATGTGGCTGTTCTGCTCGGTGCCGATGAATATCGAGTTGTTGCTGCTGCTGAAGCCGTTGATGCGAATCGACGGCAGATGCGAGAACGTGTCGCGCAGCGCGCTGTACCCGCGATTGGACAACTTGAATTCGGTCGAGAACGAATCGCTCCAGTCGCTGAACAACTCAAGCACCGTGCTGTCGTACGACTTCGGCAGCGAATACCAGAAGCTGCTCAGCGAGATCGAGTTGCTGTCCAGCTCCGGGAAACGGACGACAGTCTGGTCGGTTTCGGTGTAGCGCAGCGAGGCGCGATGGCTGTCGTTGATGTTCCAGTCGAGCTTGATCGCCTTTTCCTCGATCTCGGTGTCGGCGCTGGCGGGGTTCAGATCGCCGGCTTCGAAACCCCACACGCTGGCGGCATTCTGCACGGCGGTGATGTCCGCGGCAGTAATCTTGCCGGCGCCGACCGGCGTATCGCCCAGGCCGACGCCCGGGGACTTGCGCACGTACTTCTCGTAGTTGGCGAAGAAGAACAGCCGATCCTTGAGCAGCGGGCCGCCAAACGTGGCGCCGTACGTGGTTTCGGATTCGAAGCCGTTGAATTCAACGCCGCGCAAGTCCCCGCGCACCCAATCCTTGTCACGAAACGCGTAATAGAGCGTGCCGTGGAATTCGTTGGTGCCCGACTTGGTGACGGCATTGACGATAGCGCCGATGCCGCCCGCATTGATCACGTCGTACTCGGCGACGGCGATGTTGATCGCTTCGATGGCGTCGATCGAGACCGGCTGGCGTTCGGTCGGCAGGTTGTTCGACTCCAGGCCGAACGGGTCGCCAGCGCCGACGCCGTCGATCTTGATCGAGTTGTAGCGGCTGTTCTGGCCGCCCGCGGAGATCGCGCCGTCTGCCTTGCTGATCTGGGAGATGCGCGGGTCGAGGCGGATGTAGTCCTGGATGTTGCGCGTGGCCGACGGCAGGCTTTCGATCTGCTCGCGGCTGACATTGGTGCCGGTGCCCATCTTGGTCGGGCTGAACACACTCATCGTGGTGCCGACGACCTGGACGGCGGCGAGCGCCGCGGCGTCATCGAGCCTGGCATCGACGTTGTTGGTCTCGGCCAGCGCCAGATAGACGCCTTCGCGCTTCTCAGTCTTGCCGTCCTTGGTGATGGTGATCGTGTACGGGCCGCCGACGCGCAGGCCGCGCGAGATGTAGCGGCCGTCCGCGCCCGTGGTCGCCTGGCTGACGGTGCCTGATTCGGTATGCACGATGGTGACCTGCGCGCCGGCGACAGGATTGCCGGCAGCGTCGCTGACCGTACCGCCGACAGCGGAAGAGGTGCTCTGCGCGAACGCGGGAGCCGCGGCAAGTGCGATGGCCAGGCCAAGGGCGAGCTTCGAGAGCCGGACCCGATTGCGATTGATCATGGTGGTTACCCTGAGTAGAGAATTATGGAAATGCCGTCGGTCGCTGCCAACTTCGTGCCAGCGCGTCCGTGTGCGGCGTCCTGCCGCAGTGAGTCAAAACGCCCGCGAGCGGGCGTTGGAAAAAACAGTCACCTGGCATTGCCCGGTCCCCGGTCAAAAGACGACCTTGGGCAATAACAAGACTTTAACACGGTAGCTGGGGGGTGTGACAGTGAGGTGACAGGCGGGGATATCTGGCGGGGTTTGTCGCGGCTGGTTTTTAACAGACGGATGTCTGGTCAGCCGCTCCTACACAGGTGGCCCGGCAGTCAAGGGGCGGCTAGGTAGGTGGCGACGCCGTCCATTAGCATTTGTACGGAGATGGCGACGAGCAGCATGCCCATGAGGCGCTCGATGGCGATCAGGAACGGGCGGCCCAGGATCTTGTAAAGGTAGGTGGCGGAAAACAGAATAACGGCCGTGCCCAGCCAGGCGATCAACAGGGCCAGGCTCCAGTCGCCCATGCGCTCGGGCTCCTGGCTGCCGAGCAGCATCACCGAGGCCATGCCGGACGGGCCGGCGACCAATGGGATCGCCATAGGCACGATGAAGGGCTCGCCCTCGGCCCCATCGCCAAACATCCCTTCCGGACTCGGAAAAATCATCTTGATGCCAATCAGGAACAACACGATACCGCCAGCAATCGACACCGATTCCTGGCGCAGGTGCATCGCTTGCAACACGTAGATCCCGCCCCACAGGAAGGCGAACAGCACGCCGAGCGCGATCAGCAGCTCGCGCATCAGCACTATGCGTCGGCGCGCCGCGGGCAAGGGTTTGAGCAAACTCAGGAACACCGGAATGTTGCCCAGCGGGTCGAGAATCAGGAATAGCAGCAGCGCTGCCGAGATGGTGGTCATGACGTCCCGGCAGCTGCCGTGAGCACCTGGCCGCGGCGGTCGATGCCGGCCGCCGACAGCAGGTGTACGCAGGCGTTGGCGTAGCGCGTCGGCATCGGGACGCGAGAAGCGGCCTCCTCGACGAAAGCACGGCTGCGAATATTGGTCCGCATCGGGCCGGGCTGCAGCGCGCTCACGCGAACGGTGCTGTTGTCGGTTTCGTCGTGCAGCGTGCGCATCAGTCCGATCAATCCGGCCTTGGCCACGCCGTAGGTTCCCCAGTAGGCGCGATTGACCCGCTTCAGGTCGTCGGTGACGAAGACGACGGCGCTATCGGCCTGTTTGCGCAGCACGGGCAGGCAAGCCTGGGTGAGCAGCCAGGGCGCGGTCAGATTGACGTGCAGGTTGCGCACGAAGTCTTCCGGCGGCGTGGCTTCGAGCGGCCGCAAGCCGGTGAACTCGGCGGCGCAATGCAGTACGCCATGCAGTCCGCCGAGGTCCGCGACGATGGTATCGGCCATCGTCTCGTAGTCGGCCGGGTCGGCGCCAGCGAGGTCGAGTGGATAGATCGCGGGCAGGCTACCCAGCGCTTTCACGGCATCATAGGTGCGGCTGAGTTTCGGCACCTTGCGTCCGAGCAGCACTACCGTTGCGCCGGCCTGCGCGCAGGCCTTGGCCGCGGCCTCGCCGAGTCCGCCGTAGGCGCCGGTAACCAGGATCACCCGGCCGGCGAGCGCATCGGATGCCGACACTTCGTAGGGGGCGCCCAGGGGCGCCGAAACTTCACTCATGCCGGCTTCTGCGCCTCGGCGATCATGCGGGTGAGTTCGCCGCTCTGGAACAACTCCACCGTGATGTCGCAGCCGCCGATGAACTCGCCGTTGATGAACAGCTGCGGGAAGGTGGGCCAGTCAGAAAAGCGCGGCAGGTCGGCGCGGATTTCCGGGTCCTGCAGCACGTTCACCGAATGGATCTGCGCGCCCGCCTGCTTGAGGACTTCGCAGGCTTTGCTGGAGAAACCGCACATCGGAAACTGCGGCGTTCCTTTCATGAAAAGCACGACGGAATGGCCCTCGACCTCGGCCTTGATGCGATCGATCACTGCGCTCATTACTCTCTCCATTCACGTGGCGGACAACGTACGGGCCGCACGTTCAGGCTAGAATTATAAAGCTTCGGCCGCGCCCGGCGTGCGGCCCCCACCACAAGGAAGAAAAACCATGGCCGTCGAACTGCCCCCCCTGCCCTATGAGCGCACCGCCCTGGCGCCGCATATTTCCGCCGAAACGATCGATTTCCACTACGGCAAGCACCACCAGACCTACGTCACCAATCTGAACAACATGATCAAGGGCACCGAGTTCGACGAACTCGACCTGGAAGCCATCGTGCGCAAGGCGCAGGGCGGCATGTTCAACAACGCCGCGCAAATCTGGAACCATAGCTTCTACTGGAATTGCATGAAGCCCGATGGCGGCGGCGAACCGTCCGGCAAGTTGGGCGATGCGATCACCAAGACCTTTGGCAGCTTCGCGGCGTTCAAGGAAGAATTCACCAAGACGGCGATCGGCACCTTCGGTTCCGGCTGGGCGTGGCTGGTGCAGCGTCCCGATGGCAGCCTGGCCCTGGTCAGCACGCCGAACGCGGCG
>JBAZBG010000153.1:0-5987 GCA_041671585.1 Arenimonas sp.
CGACCGGCCCGCCGGCCAGGGCAAACGGAAAATTGTACGGGGCGATCACCACCCACACGCCATGCGGCTTCATCACGCTGCGGTTGCGGGAGCGGAAATCCGGCAGCGGATCGTCCGGCAGCGTGTGATCGAATCCGTTCTGGTTGCCGAAGTCATCGGCGTAGATGTCGAAGAAGTCGGCCGTTTCCTGCACTTCTCCCAACGCCTCCATGCGGTTCTTGCCAACCTCAAGGGTCAGCGCCGCAGCGATGTGATAGACCCGTTCCTCGATCAGCCGCGCGACGCGCTTGAGCAAGCGCATGCGCTCGGCCGCCGGCGTCGCCCGCCACGCCGGAAACGCCGCCTGCGCGGCAGCCATCGCCTGCTTGGCATCATCGACACTGGCCAGGGGAAAATTACCCAGCAACAGGCGCTGGTCGATCGGACTCTTGCGCGCATCGTGTCGCGCGGCGTCCCGGTCCTTGCCATCGATATACAACGAATGGGTGGCACCCAGCCCGGCGGTGATTTCGGCCATGGCCGCGTCGAAGCGGTCGTGCATGTCCGCCGGCGGGTTGAACATCGTGGCGTAGGTAAGTTTGAAACTCATGTCGACTCCATTTCAGCGGGCAGGCGGCCGGGCGTGCGAGCGCACCAGCCTGGCCGGCCCTGGAGCGCGACAGCGTGGACGGTTCAGAACGGAATATCGTCGTCCGGAAATGGTTCTTCATTGCGGCTGCTGGCTGCGGGTGCAGCACCGCCGGCACGGGCGCCGCTGTCGCGATCGCCGCCGCCATATCCACCGCTGGCGCGCGCCGGCCGATCGCCGCCACCGCGTTCGCCGCGATCGGCGCCACCCGGCATGCCGCCCAGCATCTGCATTTCATTGGCGATGATGTCGGTGCTGTATTTCTCGACGCCCTGCTTGTCGGTGTACTTTTCCGTGCGCAGAGAGCCTTCGATATAGACCTGGCCGCCCTTCTTCAGGTACTCGCCGGCAATCTCGGCCAGGCGGCCGAAGAACTTGACCCGATGCCACTCGGTGCGTTCCTGTTTCTCGCCGGTGACTTTGTCCTTCCACGATTCGTTGGTGGCCACCGAGACCGAAGTCATCGCCGCCCCGGACTGCGAATAACGCACTTCCGGGTCTTTGCCGAGGGTGCCGACCAGAATTACTTTGTTGACGCCACGAGCCATGGCCGATTCCTTTGTGAGTGTGGGGTATTGCCGATAGTTTGATTATAGCCAAGGCCGGCCGATAGCCGGGTTTTTCTCCAGTCAATATAGGAAAACGCCTGCCGCTGGGCATCCAGCCCTTATAATTGGCGCATGTCAGTCACCAACCCCGCCACCGGCCTGCCCGGCATCCGCGAAATCCAGGCCCTGGCCGCCGAAGAAATGGGCCAGGTCAACCAGCTTATCCGGGGCCGGCTTGGTTCCGAGGTGCTGCTGATCAACCAGATCTCCGAGCATATCGTCGCCGCCGGCGGCAAGCGGCTGCGGCCGATGCTGACGGTGATCGTGGCCCGCGCCCTGGGCTACGAGGGAACGCAGCATCACCAGCTCGCCGCCATCGTCGAATTCATCCACACCTCGACGCTGTTGCACGACGATGTGGTCGACGAATCCGACCTGCGCCGCGGACTCAAGACCGCCAACGCGCTGTGGGGCAATGCGCCGAGCGTGCTGGTCGGCGACTTCCTGTATTCGCGCAGCTTCCAGCTGATGGTCGAACTGGATTCGATGCCGGTGATGCAGGTGCTGGCCGATGCCACCAACCAGATCGCCGAAGGCGAGGTCCTGCAACTGCTGCACGTCGGCAACCCGGACACGTCGGAGGCCGACTATTTGCGCGTGATCGAACGCAAGACGGCGATCCTGTTCGCCGCCGCGACGCGCCTGAGCGCGATGCTGGCCGGTAGCAACGCCACGGTGCAACAGCACTTGGCCGACTACGGCATGAACCTCGGCCTGGCCTTCCAGATCGCCGACGATGTGCTCGACTACACCGCCGATGCCGACACGCTGGGCAAGAACCTGGGCGACGATCTTGCCGAAGGCAAGGCCACGCTGCCGGTGATCCACGCGCTGGGCAAGGCCTCGCCATCGACGCGCGTGCGCCTCGCCCAGATCATCCGAGAAGGCGATGCCAGCGCATTGCCGGAAGTGCTGGCGGCCATTCGCAGCAGCGGCGGGCTGGAGTACAGCCGCAAGGTGGCGGAACGCTACGCGCAGGCGGCGAATGCGGCACTGGCGACGCTGCCAGTCAACGAATGGACCGACGCCCTCCGCGGCCTGACCCGCTACGCCATCGACCGCAACCACTAACCCGCTCTTGTGGGAGCGGCTGACCAGACATTCGTCTGTTAAGAACCAGCCGCGAAGCTCTTCCTGTGCTCCGTCGCATCTCCCAGATCCTGCACGCGCCCGCCGCGGCCAGGGGAGTTTCCGCCGCGTCCTGGAAAAAACATCCTGTTTTTTACAGGCCGCCGCTCCTGCCATCCATGGCCCGCTCGGCGGAAACTCCCCTGACCACGACGGTCGCCCTGCCAGTTCCATTGTTGAGATGACAGCACAGCGATCAAAAGCACGTCTGCAGAAGTTCGCCTGTTGCATCCCTGCGAACACCATCGAACTTCTTTCCTGCTCAACACGGACTTTTTTCCCCACTGCGAAGCGCAGACCAACACATGGACGTCGGGGGAGGGCATCCTCGTTCGAGCGGGGCAGGACGCCAGGAGCGGCGACATGCATGGATGCATAAGTGCCGCGGGCGCAGGATGCGCAGGAGCGGCCGGCCTGTAAAAAACAGGATGTTTTTTCCAGGCCGCGAACGAGGATGCCCTCCTCCGGCGGCCGCGCGGAAGCTCTGGGGGGTGCGACGGAGCGTGGAAGGGGCTTCGCGGCTGAAGCCGCTCCTACAGGTGCGGAATTGGTTAGTTTTTGGCGAAGGCTTCGGTGAAGAAGGTGTGCATCATCTTGACGCTGCGGCGGTAGCTGGGGGCGTGGTACTGACAGCCGGGCAGCGCGCCGTGTTCGTCTGGTTCCGCGAAGCAATGCACTGCGCCGCCGAAATTCACGAATTGCCAGTCGGCCTTCGCCGCGCGCAATTCCTTCTCCAATCCCGCGATCGACTCGGCCGAAACGAACTTGTCGTCGGCGCCATTCATGACCAGTAGCGGCGCCTTGATGACACCGGCCTTGGCCGGCATCGTGGTGCGCAGGCTGCCGTGGAAGGTTGCTACGCCATCCAGATCGGCGCCGCTGCGCGCCAGCTCCAGCACGACTCCACCGCCGAAGCAGAAACCGATCGCACCGATGCGTTTGCTGTCGACTGGCGCCTTCTTGCCGGCGCCGCGCAAGGTCGCCAAGGCCGCGTTGGCGTGCGAGCGCAGACCGGCCGCGTCGGCGAATGCCGCGCCCGAGGCCTTGCCGGCTTCGTCGGCGTTGGCCGGACGCACGCCACGTCCGTACACATCGGCGAGAAGGATCACGTAATCCTTGCCAGCCAGGGTCTTCGCCTTGGCCACGGCATGATCGTTCACGCCGTACCAATTGGGAACCATCACCAGGCCCGGGCGCGGCACTTTGCTGGCGTCGTCCCAGACCAGATAGCCGTCGAAATTCTTGCCGCCATCAGTCCAGCTGATCTTGTCGGCGCGTGGCGCGGCGTTAACGGCAAATGCGGAAGCAAGCAGGCAGAAGCTGAGCAGCATGCGCATGTCGACTCTCCTTGTTGATGGCTTGGCGATCTCAGGCGACGCCCAGGCCGGGGATCGCGCTGATGATTTTCGGGTCGAAGCCGGCCAGCTTGGCGAAATGCCGGCCGCGTTCCACGTAATCCTGATAACGCGGAAAACTGGGCGCGCCGGGCGAGAGCATGATCACGCCTTCGTTTTCCAGTAGTTGGCGTCCGACGCGCAAGGCGTCTTCCATCTCGGTGGCCTCGGCCAGCGCGAAACGCTTGGTTGCCGCAATCTGCTTGAGGCGTTCGTAGATTTGCGGCCCGTTCTGGCCCATGGTGATCACCGCCTTCGGCGGATTGGTGACCATGCGTTCAGCGAACACGCCCCAATCGACGCCGCGGTCGTAGCCGCCGACCAGCAAAGCGATCCTTCGCCCACGATGGCAATCCAGGGCCGCCAGGCTGGCGTGCGGCGTAGTGCTGATCGAATCGTTGATGAACTCGATACCGTCGCGGGAGCCGAGCACCTGCAAGCGATGCGGCAGCGGTTTGAACGACAGCGCATGCAGCGCCATCGCCGAAGCGTCCAGGCCAAGGCCCTCGATCGCCGCCAGTGCGGCGCACAGGTTCAGGCGATTGTGCCGACCCGGCAACGGCAGGCTGCGCGTGTCCATCACCAGCCTGCGACCGCGATACAGGTCCGAGCCGCGCAGATGCCAGCCGTCCTCTTCGTTGAACCAGATCGTTTTCACGTCCGGCGGCAGCGCCAGCGATGCCAGGCGGGGTTCGCCACCGTTCAACACCGCCACGCGGGGAGCGCCCTCGGTGATCAGCGCCACTTTGTCGTCGAAATACCGTTGCTCGGTGCCGTGCCAGTCCAGGTGCTCGGGAAAGAAATTGAGTACCACCGCCACTTCCGGCTTCGCTTCGCGGGTCTGGTAGCTGGACAGCTCGATGGCCCAATATTTCGGCGGCGGATCGACATCGAGCAGCTCGAGCAAGGGCAGCCCGATATTGCCGGCGAGCGCGGTTCGCCTTCCGGAAGCGCGCAGCAAGTGCGCGATCAAGGCAGTGACCGTGCTCTTGCCCTTGGTGCCGGTCACGCAGACCGTGTGTTCGTTGGGGTTCTCGGCAAACCACAGGCCGGTGCCGCCGATGAACCTCGTACCGTGCAGAGCGGCATCGACAACCGGCGACGTGTACGGACTGATGCCCGGCGACTTGATCACCACATCGAAAGCGGCGAGCTTCTCGCCGTCGACCGGCGCCGTCTCGATAACCAGGTTGGGATCCTCCATGCCGCGCAGCGTTGCCGCTTCGCTATCCGAACAGAACACGGTGATCGATTGCCTCGGGAGCCGCCAGCGCAACGCGGCGAGTGAGGCCCGGCCCTCGCGGCCATAACCCCAGATCGCAACCTTCTTGCCTTCAAGCTCGGAAATTTTCAAGCAATGGTCCCCACAACGCGGGTGGAATGCCGTGATCATCGGATGCTTCGAGCAGCGGCGCCAGTAGCAAATCGCCGGCGTCGAGCAGGGGCCGGATCTCCTCGGCGAAACGCGCCACCAGCGCATCTTCGCGCCAAGTGGGCAGCGCCGCCAGCGCCGCCATGGCCGCGCGCGACTCCCTGCCCTCGCCCACGCACTCGAACGGCTTGTGGTCCTGGTATTCCAGCAGCGCATCGAAGCCGGCTGCCTGTTCCGGCTCGTCGAGCAAGTTGCGTCCGAAAATCGCCATCAGGCGCGGCTTGGGCATGAACGGCGCCAGCGCCAGGAACACGAAATGACACTTCGGACAGGCGCCGCACCAACGTTGCGCCGGGCGCTCGCCGAGGAGGTGGAAATTGCGATTGCAGCTGGAGAAATACGCATCGTAGTGGTCGATGCGGGCGAACTGCCGCGCGACCGCCAGTTCGGAAAACGGCCGCAGCAGCGAGAAGTAATTCAAATCCTTCGCAACATGCTCGCGCACGTAGCGGGCCAGATCCCGCTCGCAGTCCCAGCCTTTCGACCACTGGTGGTTCACTTCCCCGGTGCCCGGGATCAGGCTGCCGTAGCTTGCCGAGCGCTCGTTGGAAAACACCACCTGGTCGGCGTCATGCAGCAGCGCAGCCAAGATCAGGATGGCTGAATTTACGGCCGTGACTGGGATATGCCCGTTCAAGGCGCCCTGCTTGTTCATCTCGAACAACGCCGGCGCCAGGCTGCGGCCGATGTTGAGCATCGGCAGACCAGTGCGCTCGGCGCAAGCTTTGATCAGCGGTGACGAGCCGATCCAGGTGACGGTTTGCTGGACGCCGGCCTGGCGTAGCGCTTCGATGGAA
>JBAZBG010000154.1:0-5983 GCA_041671585.1 Arenimonas sp.
GGTCAGTTTCCGATTCGCTTGAAGTTCGACTATCCGGCAGGCGGCGCCGAAACGCTTGCTGCCTGGCAAATCGACGTGCTGTCGCCAAAGGGAACCGTCGTGCAGCGTTGGATTGGCGAGTCGGCGCTCAACAACGGCCGCGGTGGCTACGGTTTTCTCTGGAATGGCAAGGATCAGCGGGGCGCGGCCTTGCGCGCCGGTTTCTACACGGTGCGCCTGCGCGCGGTGCCGGCGGTGGTGCTCGACTCCGAACGCGTGCGGCCGCTACTCGATCGCGTAACACGCTCCTTCAGCCAGGCCGGTGGAGAGCTCATCGATCAGAGCTATGACGTGCGCATAGGCGCGGTGGCCGCACCGACGATGCCGGCGTTTGCGGGATTGAACCGCGGCCGGAAATCGCCGAACGATGGTTCGAGTGCGCAAATGGTTGCCGCCAACTCGCTGCCCTACGACATCTATTACGGCAACCTGCACAGCCAGACCAACCACAGCGACGGCGGCACGCCGGTGGCTTCGTGCGGTGGCTCGGAAGTGCCGCAGGGCGGACAGTTCGGTCCGGGCGATGCCTACACGATGATGCAGGACCAGGCCGGCGGCGACTTCCTGCTGACCTCCGAACACAACCACATGTACGACGGTTCCACCGGCACCAACACGAGTGCGAATCCGGCGACGGCCAAGGCGCTGTTCCAATCCGGGCTGACCGCCGCGGCCAACTAT
Organism: Arenimonas sp.; assembly: GCA_041671585.1. Classification (GTDB taxonomy): domain Bacteria; phylum Pseudomonadota; class Gammaproteobacteria; order Xanthomonadales; family Xanthomonadaceae; genus Arenimonas. The sequence continues at coordinate 721 of JBAZBG010000154.1, forward strand.
CGCAGCGCGCACGCGAACTTCATGGCGCTGTACGGCAACGAGTGGGGCGTGATCAACAACGGCGGCCACTTGAACATCATCAATCCCGACGGCCTGGCCACTTGGGAATACAACGCCAGCAGCCAGCTGCTCGGCGATGTCGCGACGCCGAAGTCCGACTACGCGGCGCTGTACGCGACGATGAAACAGCGCGGTTGGATCGGTCAATTCAATCATCCAGCCAGCAGCGGGCAGTTCCTGGTCGGCGGCACCGCCTTGGGGTATGACGCCAACGGCCGCGACGTGATGGTGGCCGCCGAGATCATGAACAGCTCGGCCTTCTCCACCAATACCACGCAGACCGAAACCGGACGCAGCACGTACACCTCGGCCTGGAACATCCTGCTCGAGCGCGGCTACCACGTGGGCCCCGCGACCAACCAGGACAACCACTGCGCCAACTGGGGATTGAGCTTCCGCAATCGCACTGGCGTGTTGTTGCCCACGGGCGCCAGCCTGACGGTCGCCAGTTTCCTTGATGCGCTCAAGGCGCGGCGGATGTTCGCCACGGAGGACAAGACGGCGCAAGTCATCCTGACCGGCAACGGCAACCTCATGGGCCAGAGCTTCGCCAACAGCGGCGTGCTGTCGCTGGCGGCGAACTATTTCAGCAACGGCGGCGGCAGCGCCTCGCGCGTGCAGTTCTTCGAGGGTGTGCCCGGACGCAACGGCACGGTGACGCAACTGTTCGAAGGCAGCGGCACGTACGCGTTCACGCCCGCGGCAGGCGAGCATTTCTACTACGTGCTGGTGACCGAAGCCGACGGCGACCGTCTGTGGTCGGCGCCGATCTGGGTGACCCAGGGCGCCGGCGGCGGCGGCGATACCACGGCACCCACCGTCAGCGCCTCGGTATCCGGTACCAGCGGTCCCATCACACTGTCGGCCACCGCGTCGGACAACGTCGGCGTGAGCAATGTCGAGTTCTATATCGATGGTGTGCTGAAAGGCGCCGATACCAGCAGCCCGTACTCGCTCGGCCTGGATTCGAACACGCTGAGCAATGCGACACATTCGCTGGTGGCCAAGGCCTACGATGCGGCGGGCAATTCCACCAGCTCGAATCCGGTCAGTTTCACCATCAACAACCCGGTGTCGACGCAGTTCAATGAAGTGGAGTCGAACGGAACCGTGGCCGCGGCCAATGTCGTGGCGCACAGCTTCCAGACCATCGTCGGCACCATGGGCAACACCACCGACAAGGACTTTTTCAAGCTGTCGCTCGCCGCGGGCGAAAAGATCAAGATCGACATGGTCGGGCCGAGCGCCACTGACTACGACTTGTTCCTGGTCAATGGCAGTGACGTGAAGCTGCTCAGTTCGGAAAGCGGCACCAGTACCGAAACGCTGACTTACACCAACGGCAGCACGGCGCAAACGGTGTACGCGAAAGTGATCGCCTATTCGGGATCGAGCACCACGCAGCCCTATACCTTGACGTTGACCTACACGACGGCCGCGCCGGTCACCGAGCTGATCGGCAACCCCGGCTTCGAATCCGGCAACACCGTGTGGACCGCCAGCAGCGGCGTGATCGACAACAGCAGCAGCCAGGCGTCCCGCAGCGGCAGCTGGAAGGCCTGGCTCAACGGTTATGGCAGCGCGCACACCGATACCCTGCGGCAGACGGTGACCATTCCGGCTGCCGCGAGCTCGGCCACGCTGAGCTTCTGGCTCAAGGTCGTCAGTTCCGAAACCACCACCACCACGGCCTACGACACCTTGAAGGTGCAAGTGCGCAATGGCAGCGGCACGGTGCTTGCGACCCTGGCGACCTATTCCAACTTGAACAAGGGCAGCAGCTACGTCCAGCGTAGCTTCGACCTGAGCGCCTACAAGGGCCAGACCATCCAGGTGTATTTCCTGGGGGTGGAAGGTTCGACCGTGGCGACCTCGTTCCTGATCGATGACGTCAGTTTGAAATGAGCCGGCTGAATTGTTGAACGACGGCGAGGCGCTTCGGCGCCTCGCTTCGTTTTCGGGCCGAAAAGCGCCTTATGATGCCCGCGAAGCGGCCAATGACTGGCCCCGGAGGCAGGACTTGAACGAGCAGTCGTTTGCCGGCAAAACAGTAGTGATCACCGGTGCCGCCAGCGGTATCGGCCGCGGCGCCGCATTGGCATTTGCGCAGCATGGCGCCAACGTGGTCGTCGCCGATATCGCCGAAGTCGCGGGCGCGCAGACGGTGCAGGAAATCATCCAGTCCGGCGGCCGGGCCATTTTCGTCCGGGCCGACGTTGCGCGTGGGCCGGATGTCGAGGCGCTGGTCGCCGAGGCTGTCGCCACCTATGGCCGGCTCGATTGCGCCTTCAACAACGCCGGCATCGAAGAGGAACACCTGCGACTCGCCGAGTCGGACGAGGCGATGTTCGATCGCATGATCGGCATCAACGTCAAGGGGGTCTGGCTGTGCATGAAGCACGAGATTACGCAGATGCTCAAGCAGGGCGGTGGCGGTGTGATCGTCAATACCGCCTCGGTCGCCGGGTTGGTCGGTGCGCCCAGGCATGCGATCTACGCGGCGAGCAAGCACGCGGTGGTCGGATTGACCAAGAGCGCCGCCGCCGAGTACGGCAAGAAGGGCATCCGGATCAATTCCGTGTGTCCCGCCGTCATCCGTACGCCGATGCTGGAACGCGCCCTTGAACGCGAGGCCGGATGGGAGGCGACGCTGACCGGCCTGCATCCGATCGGTCGGCTTGGAGAAGTGGCCGACGTGGTCAACGCCGTGTTGTGGTTGTGTTCGGACGCTTCCGGTTTCGTCACCGGACATCAGCTCGCGGTCGACGGGGCGATGACCATCGTGTGATGTTGCGCCATCGGGAAGCGGAAGCTGATCGGGTTCAATCCTGTTTCTGGTCGAGGAACCAGGCGACCACTTCACCGTGCACCTTGATGGTCATGGCATTGCCATGGCGATCCAGCGACTTGCCCACGGGCAGGCGCACCCAGCCTTCGCTGATGCAGTATTCCTCGACGTTATGGCGTTCCTCACCCTTGAACCGGATGCCGATGCCGCGCTCCAGTACGGCGGCGTCATGGAACGGACTGCGCGGATTCAGGGCAAGGCGGTCGGGCGGTGCGTCGGTCATCGGTCAGCTCGGAGGGTGCGCGGCATTGCGCGCCGCATTTTGCCACAGCGCAAAAGCGTCGGACGATTCCGGGCTCGTCACGTCAGCGACACCGGGCTGGGCGTCGGTGCAGCCAGACCGGCCGGGGCCTCAGGGATCGGAGGCGGGGCGCTGCCCGGGCGCCAGCGCCGGACAAAGGTCGACTTGACCCGTTTCGAGACCAGGAAGTACGTGCCCCACAACGCGAGTGAGGTCAGGGTGCGAGTGATGTTGGTGATGTCTTCGGTAGACAACTTGGCATCGGCGCCAGGGACCTGGGTGGCAGCGAATACGTCGATAACCAGGGCCAGTAAGGACGCTGCCAGCACGGCGATGTACACCCGCGGCGTACTGCTGCGTCGCTTGAAGAACAGGACGATCAGCAGGATCCCTGCCACCAGTTGCGCCAGGCTGACCCCAAGCTCGAATAGCAGCAGCGGCGCCCAGAGCGCGTGGTAGTCGGTGCTGCCGAAACTGGTCAGTCGCGACCAATTGTCGCTCGCCAGCGTGGGCAAGATCTGGAAGAGCCCCGACATCGCAAGAAATGGCATCAGCACGATGCCGATGGCCGGCAGGATCAGCCAACCCACTAGCCCCTGCAGTCCGGGATCGATCGGATGGTTGGAGTTCGGCGGGTCGTATCGATACAGCTTGCGTGCGGCCCACGAAAACAGCAGCAAGAGCAGGCAGCCAAGCACGGCCAGCGTCCAGTTGAAGCGTTCCATCGGATGGCCGGCTTTGGCTGTCGCGGTATCGTTGAAGTACAGCTCGTAACCGAGGGATGCTCGGGCGCGCTTCAGGCTGTCGGCATAGCGCGCGGCATCCTTGGCTGCCACGTGATCGGCGCGCGACTGGTAATGGTCCTGGATGAGGATTCGTTTTTCGCCTGGGGTCGTGACGCGCTCGAACGCGAATGCGGGATCTTCGATCGTCGTGGTGTCCGCCTCGATATCCCAGGTCTCGGGCAGCAGAACCTCAGTAGTTTGGGTGAAGTCGACCGGGTGGCCAACGGCAATCGGCGCGAGGCGGATCGACGATGGGCTCTCGCGCAGGTAGTCCTCCACGTCGGGAGCTTCGATCCTTGCCTCCCGGCGCGCCTCGGTTTCGGAGCGCGGCCAGAAGTCGCTGATGGCGTAATGCTCCACGACCGTGATGCGATTGTTCGCATCGTCCTCCGACATGGTCATCGGACTGACGACGCTGATCGCCGGGTAGTAACCGGCGTAGTAATTGAGATAGGTCTTCTGCAGGTTCTGCAGGTTGGAATTGGCAAAGGTATTGCGAAGCTCCTCGGCACCCCGTCCTTCGGCGGTGGTGGTCACCGTGTAGCGCACGGGCTTGTCCAGTCCGGCGCTGGAATCGAAAGTCGCGTGCACGGTTTTCTTGAACGCGCTGGCCGCCGCAGGCTTCATCCGCTCCAGGCCTTTCGTGGCTCGGTCGACGATCAGCGCATAGCCGAAATCCGGTTGGAATAGCTTGTCGAGCGTGCCCTTCTGGGTGATCCGTGTCGGATCGATCCAGTAGTCGCGGTCGCCGACGCGCGCCTGCACGATGACGTGATTGAACGCGCCCGGGCTGGGAGTGACCTCGCCGACGCCTTGCAGCAGTGCCGTATTCACCAGGGCCGGCCGGGCCCGAATGCCGAGCGCGCCAAGCATTGAGGTCGTCAGCAGCGCTTTGTCCTTGCAGTCGCCGAAACGCCGGTCGAAGACCAGGCCGGGCTGCCGGGGCGCGTGCGATCCCGGTCCGATTTCCACGCCGAGATAGCGAATCTCGCGCTGCACAAAACGCAGGACCGCCAGCAGCTTGTCGGTGTCGTTGCGACCGGAGCGCGCGATGCGGCCGACTTCGGCCTGGATGCCGGGGCTCAGGCGCGCGGGCACCTGGTAGAGCGGCGCAGCCCATTGCGCGACTGCCTGCCAGCCCGCGAATTCGCTCCACTCCACTGCCGGATAGGGATCGAACCACGCCGGGGAATCCTTCTCGACGATCAGCGCGGGAAGACGGGTCTGGTTGATCTCGTAGGTATTGAAGCCTCCGCGCTGCACCGCTGTCGGAAGCATTGGTGTATTGCGCGCGTGCAGTCCGATCGGCCGGCCGGCCGGCACCAGGAG
>JBAZBG010000155.1:0-5975 GCA_041671585.1 Arenimonas sp.
AGCACCCCTATTTGGCCTTGCTCCGAGTGGGGTTTGCCGTGCCATGCGGCGTTGTCCCCGCATGCGGTGGGCTCTTACCCCACCGTTTCGCCCTTACCACGCACGTCTTGCGACGCCGTTCGGCGGTCTATTTTCTGTTGCACTTTCCGTCGGCTCACGCCGCCCAGGCGTTACCTGGCACTCTGCTCTATGGAGCCCGGACTTTCCTCGGCGCAGGCTAGCTGCGACGCGGTTGTCTTGACCGACTCCGCCAAGACGAATTGTCTCACACTGACGCTTACTCGGCGCCGTACAAGGCCTTGCGGGGCGCGCCGCTCAGCTCGGCCGCCAGTTTCGCCGCCTGCGATGGCGAGAGGTGTTCCTTCAGTTTCGCGTACAGGCGCTGGCCTTCGATCAGCGCGGCACCGGCGTCGTCTTCGCAGCCGCGCACCACCAGCACGAACTCGCCCTTGCGCTGGTTCTCGTCGGATTGCACCTGCTGCAGGATCGTGCCGAGCGTGTCGCCGAGGACCGTTTCGAACAGCTTGGTCAATTCGCGGGCGAGCACGGCTTCGCGCGCCGCACCGAAATTGGCAACGAAGTCGGCTAGCGATTCTTCGATGCGATGCGCCGATTCATAGAACACCAGCGTTCGCTGTTCGCGCGCGAGCGCCTGCAGACGTTCGCGCCGGGCTGCGCCTTTCGCGGGCAGGAAGCCCTCGAAGCAGAAGCGATCGCTCGGAATGCCGGCCACGGACAAGGCCGCGATGGCCGCGCACGCGCCAGGCACCGGACTGACTTTCAATCCGGCCGCGCGCACTTCCCTGACCAGTCGGTAGCCGGGGTCGGATACCAGCGGCGTGCCGGCGTCGGAAACCAGCGCGAGCGTTTCCCCGCCGCGCAGCCGCTCGACGAGTTTCCAGGCGATCTCCGCCTCGTTGTGTTCATGCAGCGCCAGCAACGGCTTTTCCAGGCCATAGGCCGAAAGCAGTTGCCGGGTGTGCCGGGTGTCCTCGGCGCAGATGGCATCCACTTGCGCCAGCACTTCGCGACCGCGGGCCGTGAGGTCGGCCAGGTTGCCGATCGGCGTCGCCACCACATAGAGCGTTCCTGCCGTCACGGTGGCCATGGGCCGCGTTTCTCGTTGATCTTGCGGGTTATCATCTTAGCGGCATTGTCCCGGAACCCAGCCATGCGTCTTCCACTGTTACCGTTGTGCCTGATTCCACTGCTGCTGTTCGGCTGCTCGACCGTGCGGGTGGTTCCGGAACGGCCTGGAACCACGCGGCCCGGTCAGCCCGGCGAGGCGCCGCCGCTGGTGCGCGGCGAACGGGCGCGCACCGAAGCCTTTCCGCCGGCCGACAGCGATGGCTATCGGCCTCCGGCGCGCGTGGCCGTGCTGCTGCCGATGAGCGGAACGCTGGCGGCGGCCGGCACCAGCGTGCGCGACGGCTATCTTGCCGGCTACTACGCCGAAGCACGCAACCGCCCGGTGCTCAAGTTCTACGACAGCCACGGTACCGGCAGTGGCGCGCAGGCCGCCTACGACAAGGCCATCGCAGAAGGCGCGCAAATGATCGTCGGCCCCCTGAGCCGGGATGAAGTCAACGCGGTGTCCGCGCAAATCGACGGCAGCGTGCCGGTGATCACGCTCAACCGCGGCAGCAAGTTGCCCGCCACGGGCACAACCAGTTTTGCCCTGCTGCCGGACGAAGAAGGCGTCGCCGCCGCCAATCGCCTGGCTGATCGCAACGCATCCAGCGTCGTTGTGTTCAGTAATTCTTCCGACAGCGCGCAGCGTGCCGTCGCCGCCTTTCGCGAAGCGCTTCGAAAGCGCGGCGGCGATATCGTGTCGGAGATCGCCGTCGCTGGCGAGATGACCGAACTCGGCGGCAAACTCGCGGCCCTGCAATCCGGCCCGACGCCGCCGAAAGCGGTATTCCTCGCGGTGGATGCAGGCCAGGGGCGGACTGTCGCGGCACTCCTGAAAACATCCGCTCTCGCCGGCTTGCCGAGGATTTCAACCTCGCAAATTCTCAGTGGCGCCAGCGCCCGCGCGGACATCGAACTCGACGGCATCGAGTACCCCGAATTGCCCTGGCTGTTGCATCAGGGCGGCCAGCTGCCCGACGCCGCCGGCCTGGCCAAGACCTTGCCGAGCGCGCGCGGGGCGGCACAACGATTGTTCGCCTTCGGCGCCGATGCCTGGACCCTGACGGCATACTTCGAACGTCTGTACGAGAATCCTTCGTACTCCGTGCGCGGCGCCACGGGCGTCTTGCGTATCGACATTTCCGGTCCCGTGCATCGGAATACTTCGTGGGCGGTATTCAGCGGCGGCCGCGGGCGCGCCAGCGCCGATGCCGGCCAGGCGCCGGATGTCCAACAACCCTCCGATTGACCGCAAGTCGCTGGGCGCCGATGCCGAGGACGCCGCCCATGCGTTCCTGGTCGCGAACGGGCTGACGTTGTCGGCGCGCAACGTGCGCTACCCGTTCGGTGAAATCGATTTGATCATGTGCGACGGGGCGACGCTGGTCTTCGTCGAAGTCCGTTTTCGGCGCAGCTCGAATTTCGGCGGCGCCGCGGTCTCGGTCGACGCCAGGAAGCGCCGCAAGATCGCCCGCGCCGCGCAGGCCTGGCTGTCCTCGCACCGGCAGTTTTCCAACGCCGCCTGCCGCTTCGATGTCGTGGCCGTCACACCCGCAAGCACGGGCTTGCAGTGCGAATGGATCCGCTCGGCATTCACCCTCGACGATTTGTGGTGACCAGCCCCGAACTCCATGGATTGTAGGAGCGGCTTAAGCCGCGATAGCTTCCGCCGAGTCCATTCAGAGCATTCGCGGCTGAAGCCGCTCCTACAGGGGATAGAATCCGTGCTGGTGGATGCCGTTCGCGCCAATGAATTGCGGGTAAAGCTGGCCGACATCCTCGGTCCGGGCGGCCTGTTGCTCGATCCAGCCGAGTGCCTTGCTTACAGTTACGATAATTCGCGTCGGCAGTCGCTGCCCGACGCCGTCGCGCTGCCGACCACGCGCGAGCAAGTCCAGGCCATCGTTCGGCTTTGCCGCTCGCACGGGACGGCCATCACCGCGCGCGGTCGCGGCACCAACACCACCGGCGCCAGCGTGCCGGTGCGCGGCGGGCTCGTGGTCAGCTTCGAGCGGATGAGCCGCATTGTCGACATCCGTCCTGGCGATCGCGTGGCCGTTGTCGAACCCGGATTGCTCAACGGCGATTTGCAGCAGGCGCTGCGCGAACACGGCTTGTTCTGGCCGCCCGATCCGACCAGTGCGCCGTACTGCACGATCGGCGGCAACCTGGCCTGCAACGCCGGCGGTCCGCGCGCGGTGAAGTACGGGGCAACGCGCGACAATGTGCTGGCGCTTACCGCGATTACCGGCACCGGCGAGCTCGTTCGGTTCGGCGCGGCGACCAGCAAGGGGTCCAGCGGCTACGACTTGTCGCGTCTGTTGATCGGCTCCGAAGGCACGCTGGCGTTGATCGTCGAGGCCACCCTCAAACTCACGCCGCTCGCGCCGCAACGGCGAGCCTTGCGCGCGCTTTATCGCGATGCGGCCGCCGCCGCGCAGGCAGTCTCGCGCCTGATGGCGCAACCGGTGACGCCATCGATGCTCGAGTTCATGGATGCTGCCTGCGTACGCCTGGCGCGCGAAGTTGGCGGCGTCGAGCTACCTGAAGCCGGCGCATTGCTGATGATCGAAGCCGATGGCGATTCCGCCGTGCTGGCATCGGCACTGGTCGCGCTGGAAACGGCGGCGCGAGGCGACGGCTGCCTCGCTGTAGACAGCGCAAATGATGAAAGTGCGCGCGAGAAGCTCTGGGCCGCGCGCAAGGCGTTGTCGCCGGCGCTACGTACGATCGCCCCGGGCAAGATCAATGAAGACGTCGTGGTTCCCGTCTCCAGGATTCCGGCGCTGGTCGAACGGGTCGATGCCATCGCCGAACAGCAGCAACTGACCATCGTCTGCTTCGGCCATGCCGGCAATGGCAACCTGCACGTGAACATTCTCTACGATCCGGACGACAGCGCGGTTGTCGCGCGCGCCGAGCTTGCGCTAGCCCAGGTTTTCGAAGCGACGCTGGCGCTGGATGGACAGCTCTCCGGCGAACACGGCATCGGTCTTGCCAAGCGTGAATTCATGGCGCGCGCATTCGACCCGGCGACGCTGGCGGCGATGCGCGCAATCAAGCAGGTGTTCGACCCCGACGGCATCCTCAATCCCGGCAAGTTGCTGCCCGCGACGAACGAATCGGATCCGCGCTTGTCTACCGGCCATGACTGAACTGGATTCGCTGCTCACGCAGATCCGCGCCTGCCGACTGTGCGAGGCGCACCTGCCGCTGCCTCCGCGCCCGGTGCTGCGCGCCAGCGAGTCGGCGCGCCTGCTGGTCGTCGGCCAGGCGCCGGGGACCCTGGTGCATGCCAGCGGCATACCCTGGAGCGACGCCAGCGGCATGCGCCTGCGCAGCTGGCTGGCGCTTGATCGCGATGAGTTCTACGACGAGAGCAAGGTCGCCATCGTGCCCATGGGCTTCTGCTATCCGGGCACCGGCCGCAACGGCGATCTGCCGCCGCGGCCCGAGTGCGCGCAGACCTGGCATCCAAAACTATTGCCGATGCTTCCCGACATCCGCCTGGTGCTGGCGATCGGACACTATGCGCAAGTTTATTTCCTGGGCGCGCTGCGCAAGAAATCGCTGACCGATAGCGTTCGTGCGTGGCAGGAATACGCGCCGCGTTACTTTCCCTTGCCGCACCCGAGTCCGCGCAATGTCGCCTGGTTCAAGCACAACCCGTGGTTCGACGCCGAAGTGGTGCCCGCCCTGCGCAAGCGCGTCGCCGCCGCGCTCAAGGATTGACTGTGGCCCTTGTGGGAGCGGCTTCAGCCGCGAATGCTTTGGCGATCTGGGGCAATCGCGGCTGAAGCCGCTCCTACGGTCAGCGTAGGAAATAGGCGGCGATTTGCAGCGCCACGAAGGCGTAAAGGCCGGCGAGTACGTCGTCGAGCATGGCGCCGAACCCGCCATGCAGTTTCCGGTCGGCCCAGCTGACCGGCCAGGGTTTCCAGATGTCGAACAGGCGGAAGAGCACGAAGCCGCCGAGCATCCACAGCCAGCCGGCTGGCGCCAGCGCCAACGCGATCCATTGGCCGATGAATTCGTCCCAGACCACGACCGACGGATCTTCAATCCGGGTTTTCGCGATCACCCAGTTGGACGCCAGGACGCCGACGGCGAAGGCGAAAACCAGCAAGCCCGCATACACGGCGAAGCTCAGGTGCTGCAGGTACAACCACCACGGCAGCAGCGCTACCAGCGATGCGACGGTGCCCGGCGCGCGGGGCGACAAGCCGACGCCGAAGCCGCTGGCGATCCAGCCGGCCGGATGAGTCAGCACGATGCGCGCCGGCTGCGGGGCGTTCAATCGGCGGGCCCGGCGAAATGCTGGTAACCACCGTTGCCAGGCTCGAACGACTCGCCTTCCGGGGTGCGCAGTCGCAGGCCGGGCTCGCGCGTGATGCGGCCGATGACCGTGGCCGCCGTATCGCAAGCGGCCATCGCCTGTTCGATCGCCAGGGCGTTGGCCGGCGCGGCGGTGAAACATAATTCGTAGTCGTCGCCCGCACCCAGTTGCAGCCGCCACCGCTCGGCTTCGTTGCTGAAATGGTCCGCGAGCGTGCGCGAACATGGCAGGCGACCGAGATCGAGTTCGGCGCCCACGCCGCTACGCCGCAAGACATGGCCCAGATCGACAACCAGACCATCGCTGATGTCGATGCCGGCATTGGCCAGCTCGCGCAACGCGATGCCGGCAGCAATGCGCGGCGTGGGGCGATCGAGGCGGTAGCGCAGCTTGGCCGACATCAGGCCCTTGCCTCGCCACTGGCTCAGCGCGCCGCCCGCATCGCCCAAGGTGCCGGTCACCCAGATGTCGTCGTTGAAGCCGGCGCCGTCGCGCCGCAGGGCCATGC